>NZ_LR134383.1:2910000-3133723 GCF_900637635.1 Legionella jordanis | reverse complement strand
AAATACTCCTCAAAGTTCTGAAGGCTAACGAGCAGCCATAGCATTGCAATAAATATTGCCATTGAATTGACCTAGGTAGCAAGGAAGAGATTACCCTAGTGATTTCACATTCTTGATATGTATCGCTCGACTGACTTTGCCCTTAAGAAAGTGCAGATAAAAAGGAGATTATACTCAGCCTCCGTCAAAAAAACAGAGTTATCCACAGCTGATTGGAAAAAATTTTAGCCAAGTACAGCATTAACAAGCGAGTAAAAGTCTGATGAGGATAGCTTAAACTTGTGAACGAATGGAAGAATAACATCTATAAAAGTTGCTCATTAAAATGGGATTAGCCGCACATCTTGAGTAAAAGAGCTAAGTTAGCCTTTGGTTTCACCCAAGCAAAAACAGGTTTATAAACATGAATTTTTAGAGATAACTATATGTTTTTAAATTGTTTTAATGAATTAATAACAGAAATTCCATCCCTATATAATAAGAACAGATCATAAAAATATTATTCTTTTATGTTAATTACAGCGACAGCGGATTTCGGGGCTGGCTTCCAATCGAACAACTTAGGCCATTTTTTGAACCAGTGTTTCTCAGAGCAGGAAATTGAACTGTGGATGAATGCTGTGGACAAGAACAAGATATTTGGAGAATTTACTGCAAATAAAATGCCATTTAGAATTCATTCACTGTATTTATACTCGCAACCCCACTATTTATCAGCTAGAGGATAACAAGAAGTAAAACCGATAACTTATTGATTTACATGATATTACAAATGTAATCCACAGGCGCTGGCTTGCTAATAATAAACAACAAATTAATTTTTCAATTTTTTTATTATAATTATGGGCAGAAACATTGCCCGCTAAAACCATTGAAGCGTTTGACAGAGGGTGTAAAGTTTTCTATCATTGCCAACCTTAATTTTTAATTAACAACAGGTTCATCATGAAACGCACATTCCAACCTAGTAACTTGAAGCGCAAACGCGATCATGGTTTTCGTCAGCGTATGGCAACTCGCGGTGGCCGTTTGGTTTTAAAGCGACGTCGCGCTAAAGGCCGTAAACGTTTATCTGCCTAAGTGACGTGTTTTGACAAGACACGTCGATTGCTTAAAAAAAGTGATTATGAGTACGTGTTTGCTCAAGCTAAAAAAGTGGCTACCTCAGAGTTTATTTTCCTATATCGCGCAAATTCTCTGGGGTATGCCAGACTAGGGTTGGCATTGTCCAAGAAAGCCATAGCAAAGGCGCATGATCGCAATCGATTAAAGCGCTTATTGCGCGAAACATTCCGCATCAAACAATTACCTGCCATTGATGTGGTAGTCTTGGCAAGGCCAGGCGTAGCAAAGGTAGAAAATAAGACTATAATTGCCAAATTAGGTAAAACATGGGACAAATTAATCGATTCATCCGCAATTTGATTTGCTTGCCTATCGTTTTATACCAGTGGTTGCTACGACCCATTATGAAACCTTGTTGCCGATATTACCCCAGTTGTTCTCAGTATGCCCTTATGGCGATTAAGCATTTTGGCGTTTTGAAGGGAGGATGGTTAGCCTCTCGTCGCTTATTACGCTGTCATCCTTGGGCGGCTGGTGGTTATGATCCCGTTCTACCTAACGAAGAGAAGCCTTAATGGATATACGACGTGTCATTCTATATGCAGCGCTTGCGCTGGTTGTTTACTCCCTGTGGATGAATTGGCAGAAGGATTATCCGCCAATTGCACAGACATCATTAAGCAGTCAAAATGCCGTTGCGACTAAACATGGTACTTTGCTGCCGGCTGTTAACCCTAAAAATCAACAGTCCTCCCAACCGCAAAATCTGGTTGAGCAAGAAGATAATACTAAATCCCCATCACAAGCCATTCAGGTTAAAACGGATGTGCTTAATCTGGCAATCAACACAGCAGATGGCGATATTGTCGGTGCTCAGTTGTTGGATTATCCAGTTAGCGTGGAACAAAAAGATAAAGCCATTACCATTTTGCAGGATGAAGGCAATCAACGTTATGTAGCTAATAGCAGCTTATTTGTGCCCGAGGGAAATTCAGTCAAGAATCTTGATTTCAATTTCACGAGCCCACAGCAAAAATATGAGTTGGCTGAGGGGGCAAACGATCTGACTGTAACGCTCAATGGGCGCACAGCAGATGGGCTTGACGTCAAAAAAGAGTTTCATTTTACTCGCGGCAGCTATCTGATTCAGGTGAAGTATTTCATCAAAAATGAAAGTTCCCAGGAATGGACTGGTTACATGAATACCCAGCTTCTGCGAAGTTCACCGCAAGAAGACAAGTCCAGCATATTCCATGTTGGTTCTTATACAGGCGCCTCATACTCTCAGCCAGGCCAGCATCGCTACCAAAAAGTGCCATTTTCCAACATGGCCAAATCCAATTTGGATGTAAATGCCAAGGGAGGCTGGATAGCCATGCAACAACATTATTTTCTGACTGCCTGGGTGCCTAATTCAGACAGCGAAAATATGTTCTACACCAGAGCATTGAATAATGACTACACCATTGGTGCGGTAAGCCAACCGATTAAAGTAGCACCCGGTGAACAAAAAACGGTTGGCTCTAAATTATACGTAGGCCCTGAAATCACCAGTGATCTTAAAGCCATTGCTCCAGGTCTTGATCTAACGGTTGATTATGGATGGCTATGGTTTTTATCCTCATTGCTGTTTTCCATCATGAAAGCCATTTATTTAGTCGTTGGCAACTGGGGTTGGGCTATTGTTTTGGTTACGGTATTAATTAAATTGGCCTTTTACCGCCTGTCAGCCAGCAGTTACAAATCCATGGCTGGTATGCGCAAGCTCCAACCAAAGCTGCAGGCTTTACGTGAACGTTATGGCGATGACAAGGCTAAATTAAGCCAGGCCACAATGGAATTATATCGTCAGGAAAAAGTGAACCCTTTGGGTGGCTGTTTACCAATATTGATCCAAATTCCAGTTTTTATTGCTTTGTATTGGGTTTTACTGGAAAGCGTTGAGCTAAGGCAAGCGCCTTTTATTTTGTGGATAAAAGATTTGGCAGTTGCTGATCCCTATCATGTCTTGCCTATCATCATGGGAGCTACCATGTTGATTCAGCAAAAGCTGAACCCAGCACCACCTGATCCCATGCAAGCTAAACTGATGATGTTTTTGCCCATAGTCTTTACCGCCTTATTTTGGAATTTCCCAGCAGGTTTGGTGCTGTACTGGATTGTGAACAATACCTTGTCCATCTTGCAACAATGGTATATCACTCGCAAATACAGTGACGATAAACCAAATAAAACCCTGGTGACCGCAAAGTAATGTCTAGCGAAACAATTGCGGCGATTGCCACTCCTCCCGGCCGTGGGGGAGTAGGCATCGTGCGTCTCTCAGGTCCTTTGGCCTATAACATTGCCTTGCAACTCAATGCCCACAAAAATCTTACTCCACGCGTTGCTACATTTTGTACTTTTCAAAATCAGCAAAATGAGGTTATCGACCACGGTCTCGCCCTTTTCTTCAAAGCTCCGCATTCATTTACCGGCGAGGATGTGGTTGAGTTTCAAGTTCATGGTTCCCCAATGGTTTTGGATAATCTGCTGGCTGAGTGCTTGCTGTTAGGGGCACGTTTGGCGCGGCCTGGCGAATTTTCAGAACGCGCCTTTTTAAACGATAAAATGGATCTAACCCAGGCTGAAGCCATCGCTGATTTAATTCAAGCCAGTTCACAAACCGCTGCGCGTTTGGCTATTCGCTCTTTGCAGGGGGATTTCTCCAAAAAAATCCATGCATTGAATGAAGAAATTATCAATCTGAGACTGTTTGTGGAAGCAGCCATTGATTTTCCTGAGGAAGAAATTGATTTCTTAAGCGATGGAAAAGTTGCTTCACAGCTGGCAGCAATTCTTGAGCAGCTGCTGGCCATTCGCAGCAGCGCTTCGCAGGGGGCCATTTTGCGTGAAGGCTTGACCATTGTATTGGCGGGCCGGCCCAATGCTGGAAAATCGACCTTAATTAATGCACTGGCTGGACGAGATGTGGCGATAGTCACCGATGTTGCCGGAACAACACGTGATGTCATGCGTGAAAATATTTTGCTGGATGATATTCCTCTTCATGTAGTTGATACCGCTGGCTTGCGCGAGAGTGACGATGTCGTTGAGCGCGAAGGGATTAAAAGAGCTTGGCACGAAGTCAGCCGGGCAGACTGCGTCATCATGGTTATGGATTTAAATGATGCCAAAGCCTCTTTCGATTTAAATGAGGAAATTCGTAAAGCCTTGCCAGAGGGAGTAGCCATTATTCCCGTTTATAATAAAATCGATTCCCTGAATCAGCCCGCTAAAATGGAAGGCCAAGCCGTTTATTTATCCGCAAAATCAGGTGAAGGTCTTAAGCTTCTGAAAGAGAGGATAAAACAAGTGGTTGGTTATCAACCCAATGAGGGCCAGTTTTTAGCCCGTCGGCGACATTTGCAAGCCTTGGATACCGCCAAGGATCTGCTGCTGGCTGGCCAAAGGCAATTACAAGAACAACGAGCCGGGGAATTATTGGCTGAAGATTTAAGATTAGCCCATCAGGCTTTATGTGAAATTACGGGGGAATTCAGTTCTGATGACCTACTGGGAAGAATATTTTCAAGCTTTTGCATAGGCAAATGATTGATTAAATATTAGTCGGTACGCTTTTCACTGAATCACTAAAGTCATCAATCCAATCTTGCTCCGAATCCGTCTCCTTATGGTGTTCAACGGAAAGACCAGCAATAGGTGCAGCAGATGATTGTAATGAGCGGGTTTCCAATAAGCCATTCTGTGCAAAAATGGATTGCACATTGCTCCCTTTTGGTAGGTCATCCTTGTCAGATTCTTTGGGTTTTTGGTCATTGTTTGTAGTTTTAGAGGATTTAGAACCATCAGTAAAAACCCTCTTCAGTGCGTCGATGGGTGAGCTTAGAGCTTGAAATACTAAAGACGGTGCTTTAAATAATCCTTGAATTCCCAGAGAAAAAAGTAACAAACCGCTTCGGATGTATTGGGTGACTGCATGGGTTGGTGCCCAATTGATCAGAAGATTTTTAAAAAAGTTAGCACTTTCTGCAATAATGTTTAATAACAAGACGGGCGTGCGCCTTACGACATTGATAAGAGGGATGGCAATGAAGGCTAAACTAATAAAATACAGTATTTTCAAAGCCGTGCTTTCTTTGGGCCAACCGAAAAAATAGTTGGCAATTGTTAATGTTTTTCGCTCTTCAGGGCTGGTAAAAGGCATCATAGATTCAGCCCAGGCTTTGCTCATGAACTCTTTAAAACTGACGCGGACCTTTTCTTGATACTGTTTTTCCTTGTTTAAAATTCCTGCGATTTCATGCACAGGATTGGCTGTTCTGCTTAATATCGTGTCCCGGCTTACTTCTTCCCCTGCCGCAATGATTTTCCGGCAAGTCAGAATGTTGGCAACGTTGTGGTAGCCACAAGAAACGCCGTCAAAGTAGGATTGCGTACCTAAACTATGGTAATGAACCGTTGTGCTGGCATCGCCATCAAGAACAACATCATTGTTTGAAAAGGGGACAAGCGAGCGGAACAGTCCTGAAAAAGCAGCGCCCAACCAACTTCCTGAATTGGCAAAAAAACGTTCTGGATTGCTGCTTTTGGGATCAAAGACATCAATGGCTTTTTGGCCATTCTCGCTTCGGATGTAAGCGGTGGCTATATGTTGCTCAGTCGCTCCATGGCCAACGATTCCCATTAAAATTCGAGAGGGATGGCCACTGATTTGCTGGAAAAAATGTTCTAGATGTGGAAGTAGATAAGCAAAGTCTGCCGCAAAGATGGGAGTGAGAATAATAAATAAATTATGTTCTTGATCATAGTGATATTGAAAAGGGTTGAATAACACGTCTTGATGCACTGCGGCATTGAATTGTTCAACGCTCACCCGTTCAACAGCTGTTAAGCGCTGGGATAGCAAGTATTCTGTTTCAACATTGCTTAAGAGTGCATAGCCTGTCATTTCAACACCTCGGTTATTTCACAAGGAAATTATAACTTCTGCACATTAACTAAATATTACGCAATGTGTTTTGAAATAATTTTTTTTCATTGCTGTCCGTAATCGTCAGGATTTGGCAAACTGTTAAAAAAATAAAACAAAGGCTTGTTTGCCCTCTGGGAGAGTGGTAAGTTTGCATTTTTACCTTTCTGCACATTTTTTTGATGGACTAAAATCATGAGTCATTCTCGCTACCTCAATCAATATCAGGCTTTTCTCAGCGACAAAAATTCATTTTTTGTTGGGGTCAAAGCAGCCGATTCAAAAGATGACTATGTGTTGCAACGAGCAAGAGAACATGACTATGGTTTTATTGCCACTAACCGTTTACTAATTGAACAGGAATTTCGCCAATTATTCGCAGTGTTGCAGCAAAGAGCTGGAACAAGCGAGGAATTCTATTTCTATTGCGGCTACTGTTGCATAATGCTTAAGCACTGCTATGAAATTTATGGGCAGCCTGAAGAAGCTTTGCAATATGAGCAACTATTCAATACCCTAAAGGCTCTGCAAAAGGATAGGATGACGCCAGCCAAAATGGCTGTTCGGCAAAGCTATTTTGCTCACTTAAAAGAAAAAATAGCGGAAGGTATGGCCGATTTGATTGATTCGCCAAAAAAACTGTCAAAATTAAGGGCTAAATTAGGCGCGGCTAATCTCAACCGAATTTACTGGTTTTTCTGCAGAACAACCGTAAAAAATTCCTTGTTATTGGCACGTGATTTAAAATGGCTGGAGAAACTGGGCAATATACTGTCTAAAGAAATTGATATTGACAGCAGCATTGCCATTCTTGAAAAACCAAATAATATTTTGCGCTTTTTAAGCGTGGGATTTTTTGCGGTCCGCTTCATCATGAATGCCGCCATGCTCTTCAAACACACTTGTTGTCCCAACGAAAGTGAAGAGAAGTTGAGTATAGGAAAACGGTTTACTAATGAAATTTATAAACGCCATGCCACATTTTTAAATGATTTAGTTTGGGGAACCGTTAACTGCATAACCAATTACAATGAATTTTTTGGCATTTCTGCACCCGTGGCCGGATGGATTGTCGCTGGATTTTTATTGTTTGATTTGAGTCTCCTTCTTTGGCGCCACCATTTGGCTGAGAGAGAATACCTAACCAAACGTTCTCAATACATGAAGGAGTTGGCAGAACTCGCTGGCGCTGAGGGGGATGAACGTCATCGCATTTTAAATGAGCAAATAAAGCAGCTGGATTTAAACTGGCAGAAAGAGGGCAGCACAT
Source organism: Legionella jordanis (assembly GCF_900637635.1). Classification (NCBI taxonomy): domain Bacteria; kingdom Pseudomonadati; phylum Pseudomonadota; class Gammaproteobacteria; order Legionellales; family Legionellaceae; genus Legionella; species Legionella jordanis. The sequence continues at coordinate 3,126,416 of NZ_LR134383.1, read as the reverse complement.
TATTGTTCGACGCAGCCGCTGCTTTCCTTCTCATGGCAGGTTTTTCAGTGTCCATGTTGCTGACCACGCCAGTCCTCATCCTCGGATGTTATGCCGTTTGCACCTTGGGTGCTGCCATGTATCTATCTGAAGGCGCTTATAAAGAGTACAAGGAAAAAAGCTTATTGCTGAAGCATGCAGAATTAAGCGGTGAAAATGAGGAAAAGGCCCTTGAGCAATACAATGCGGCCCGGAATGAATTTGCTTTTACCCTGGCAAAGAACGTCATTGTGCCCGCTTTGCTTATCGGCACGCTTGCAGTTTGCTGGCAGGCTGCTTTGGCACTGGCCACTGTTTATGTGGCTTGCGAACTATATCGTTCCTACAGTAAGCATCAGCAAACGCAGGCTGAGAGCACAAACCCAAGGCTAGGTTTTGCCTAATAAGGATGGCAGTAGGCTAATAGCCACTGAGCAGTCGAATTAGCAGCAATTTTTCTATGTTTTCCTTAGTTCTTAGGCTAGGATTAAGGATTAACTTCCCTGTTATCAGAAAAATGAATGCCAATTTTGACGCCTTAGTGATTGGCGGCGGACCAGCAGGAGCGACTACGGCTGCTCTTTTAGCGCATTCAGGCTGGTCCGTTGCCCTCATCGAAAAAAAAAGCTTCCCTCGTGTAAAGGTTTGCGGTGAATTTCTATCTGCCGCCACATACCCCTTACTGGCAGAACTTGGAATAGCGGAGTTGTTTTCAGAACAAGCAGGTCCCCCTGTTAAACGGGTCGGGTGGTTTGTTGCCAATCAAATGCTTACGGCAGACATGCCGGTGATGCATAATTCAATCAAATGGGGAAGGGCATTAGGACGTGAGCACTTAGACACAGCCCTCCTGAATGTTGCCAGAGAACGTGGGGTTGAAATTTGGCAGCCCTGGACTGCACTTAGTATCATCACAGAAAAGAATTACTTCATTTGCCAACTTGAGTCGAAAGAAAAAGAAAAGACGTTAGAGCTCACTGCGCCGGTGTTGATCATGGCTCAGGGATCTTGGGAGAAACCGGTCATTAAAAGAAATCCTATAGTGCATAAGCCTTCTGATCTCCTGGCGTTTAAAACCCATTTTAGCCACTCCAATTTGGACAGGGATTTAATGTCTTTAATTTCCTTTCCTGACGGCTATGGAGGGCTTGTTCATAGTAATGATGAGCGAATGACTTTATCTTGCTGCATTCGGCGTGAACGCCTGCAAAAGCTCCGATCGCACTATACTGGATTGTCAGCAGGAGATGCGGTACTTAGATACATTCGTGCAAATTGTCTAGGTGTTGATACCTCTCTTTCCTCGGCCGAGCAACAAGACCAGTGGCTTGCAGTGGGACCTATATCACCAGGGATAAGATCTTGCTATCAAAATGATATTTTTTACGTCGGCAATGTAGCTGCGGAGGCACATCCCATCATAGCGGAAGGCATTAGTATGGCCATGCAATCAGCTTGCTTATTGGCCAAATGCTTCATTAAGCATGGAAAAAAATTGGATAAGGAGCACTTGAACCGTGTGGGAATTGATTATCAAAAACAATGGCATCATCAATTTGTGGGAAGAATTCGCGCAGCCGCTCTTTTTGCCCACTTAACCATGCGTCCGCATTTATCCTCCTCGTTACTGCCCATCATCCGGCGTTTTCCAGGTATATTGAGTTTTAGTGCCGCATTAAGTGGAAAGGTTAAAGAGCTTAAGATTTAAAATCTGATGCTTCAATTTTTTCTCAAAATAATTTGCCAACGAAAAGGCCAGCACCATTTTATTTGGTATTGCTTAATATTGGCTTTTGCAAACAGCCTTTGCCATTCCTTGCGAGTAAAACCACGCTGAATCGAGATTAAACCATCGTGAGTGATTAAGCGATTGGCAAACAAAAAAGGACTTAACCAGGCATAGGAGTGGTAAGAGAGGACATGTCGCTGTACGTCATTGATTAGTACCAAGCGATTGGCATTCTCATAAGCGTTTTGCAAAAACTCGATCAGCTCCTCATCGCTCAAGTGATGACATACCAGTGTTGCAAGAATGGCGTCATAGCGGGATTGAATAAAAACTTCTGCAGCAGACTGCGATGCAAAAGACAAGTTTAAAGCGGCTCCTTCCTTTTTCCAACGGTCCAATTCCGCTTGCGCCAAAGTAATGGCATCAGGGTTAATATCTATACCGAGCATGCCTATTTGTGGAAATCGCTTTTGCAGATGAAGGAGAAACAAACCCCCGCCGCAGCCAATATCAATCAATGTGGACACTTCAGGAAATTGTTTTAAAACTTTCTTTGTGCTGCTAAGGAAGCCAAAAAGCCGGTTGATTTGAAAGAGCTTCTGTAAAGCATCTTGATACTCATCCTGAGTGTAAAAATCAGGACCAAGATCGAGAAGCTCTTTTTGCTGGGATCGGTTGGTAATCACAAGAATGATCTACTATTAAGTTAAGCCTCAGGATACATAGCCTTTATTGCCGCAATGTCTTTTTCACTTAAACGCTCTCTTTGGCCAATTTGCACTCCTTCGGCCAAGGGAATAATCGTTCTTTCACCATTTTTTGAAAAGGCATAAGGGCCATAATGCATGATTGATTGATAATCGTATTCACCAAAATCACTGCCATCTGTTAAATGCTGATCAAAATTATACTGATGATCTTCTTCAATATTCTCCCAGAGAATACGAATATAGTTGCTGCGATCGGCACGTGATTGTTCATGCCATAATCCCAAGGCGTGACCAATCTCATGGACTGTATTCATCGTATTGCAGCGAGGAGAGAGATTAATTTCTTGCTTTCCGCCCTGTTTGCCCACGTAAGAAGAGCAAGTTGTACCAGGTGCAGGAATGAATGAAATGTAATCGGAATATTGATGACGATTCTTACTGGTTAGTTCCACGAATCGGATGGCTGTTTTATCTTGCCAATGGGCAATTGCTTGTAAAATTGCCAATTTATTCATAAAAGGCAAATCCTCTGAAATTTCATAAGGCACAAGTGCATTTGTCCAGCGGCCTCCTCCCATATTCAAAGTAATAACTATCGCTGATCGGCGGGACAGCTCGGCTACCTTGGCAAGAATAATGTCGCCTTCACTCACCGCAAAGCCATTTTGTTCTTCATAAAGGACCGGGCGTTTACCCCAGACAGGATCGGCAATCAGGACTTGTTTTAAGGTTTGAGCAGAGCCGACTGTATGGAATAAACTCAGCAGGAAAAACGCAAAGAGTCGCTTTGGCATGATGAAGTCCGTTAGAAACGAATAAAAATATTCTATCTGAAGGGAATTCAAATTAAAAAGGCTAAGTGTATATTTTATCAAAAGAAATGATAAAGCTGTGCTCCCTAGTATTTGTCGAGTAATGTTTTGTATGATGAGAGATTAAGCCAGGAGGGCTATATGACTGAATTAGATGCACACCAAAAAGCCAGGGAACATTTCAGCAACTGGCAACAACAACTGAGAACCAATATCTTATTGGAAGACAGCTCTTTAATGCACAGCTATCGCTGCTATTTTGCAAGTGAGCCAGAGTTTCTTCAGGAACTTCAAAAATTTTCCATCCGTGTCGTTACCGAACTGGAACCTTTAGTGATGGAAAATAATCTGGATGCCAATCTGCCTAAACTGGATCAGTATGATGCCTTGGGACATCGGCAAGATAAAGTCATTCATCACCCCTCCTATCAAGCCGCCGGTGATGTGATTTACGGTTCTGGTCTTATGCATTATTTACTAAAGCCTGGGCAAATGCGCAAAACCTTGAGCCTGTTTCTTTTATCTTCACATGCCGGAGAAGCTGGCCATAATTGTCCCATTGCTTGTTCAGCAGGGATTATCCGTGTGCTAAATCATCATCAAAATAAGGCGGACTCGTCTTTGTACTTACAAAAGTTAAGCGAACCTTCTTTTAGAGAAAATTTTACCGGTGCGCAATTCCTAACTGAAATTCAGGGTGGCTCGGATGTGGGCACTAATGCAAGTTATGCTTATCAGGACGATGAGCAACAATGGCGGATTGTGGGTGAGAAATGGTTTTGTTCAAATGCCAATGCCGAACTCATTCTTATGACAGCTCGCTTCGACAAGCAAAAGGAAGGCACAAAAGGACTGGGCTTATTTCTGGTCCCTAGTCGTTTAGCAAATGGCGAGCAGAACCATTACCGCATCAGACGCTTGAAACAAAAGATTGGCACTCGCTCAATGGCAACCGGTGAAATTGATTTTGAAGGGGCTTACGCGTTTCCTATTGAGCCAATCCACGAAGGCATTCATCTGGTCATGGAGAATGTTTTGCATTTGTCGCGTATGTTTAATGCCTTTTCAGTGCTTGGCATGGCCAGAAGAGCTTATCAAATAGCTTATTATTACGCTATGAATCGGGTGGCCTTTAATCATTACATCATTGATTATCCTTTGGTAAAAGAAACTTTGGCTGAGATTAAAGCGGATAATTTGGCGATGCTGGCCAGTATCTTCCACATGGCTTATCTTCAGGATGATTTGGATAAGAAGCCAGCAAGTGAACAGGATAAAGAAAGGCAACTTCTAATGCGTACCCTGGCTAATTTAAATAAATATTTTACCGCCAAACACTCTGTGGAAAATATTCATCATTGCATTGATATTCTGGCCGGTAATGGCACCATTGAAAGTTTTTCCTCTTTACCGCGCTTACTTCGAGATTGCATCGTTTGTGAAAACTGGGAGGGGACGCATTTTACCTTATGGATGCAACTATTAAGAGACATCCACAAATTCCATGTGGATGAAATCATCATGCAACATCTTTGGCAATTACTGGAACAACAGCCTGAAAACTTTGAATACAAAAACATGCTAAAAGAAAAAATAGAGGCTTTGAGGGACGAACTCTCTGAGTTGAAGAAACTTTCTACTGAAGAGCAGAATTTAAACATAAAAGGGATTGTTGAACAGCTGGCCACGTTAAATTGTGCTTTGACCTTGGCTTTGGAGTTGAAGATCGACCAACCGCCTGCGGCCAAAAAAGCATCATTAAAATTGTTCCTGCAAAAGCATTTAGCTTGTAAGCACACTAAGGATAAGCACTATTTAATGCTTTTAAATGAGGTGTTGGGTTAAGTTTGTAGGTGAGGATGAACTCTAAACAGAGGCCTTTTCGGTGTTTAACTACAACTCACAATAGGAGGTTTCAACTCTTTGCCATTAGGACATGGGTTAAACCTTGAGGTCAACTCTACTTATACTAAGATGTTCTGTCACTATTTGACTAAAAAACGTGCTTTTTGGCCAAATAGAATGATTTAAATTCTTAGTTTACTTCTACTTATGGGGCAGACAAGTTGTGTAGTGAAATTGATTCTGAAGCCATAAGGCAAGCTTATGGTATCCACACGAGTGGCCTTGCCTCCTTTGATTAATAAATGAGAACGAAAATGAAATCCCGTATTAATTGAGTTCTTGATCCAAATCGCTTTTTAAAAACGCCGCCATTCAATTTTTTATGCCCTGAGGTTCCCTCAAATTTGGTAAGCGGCATTAACCACAGCATTGGCCATGCATTTCCTGAATAATGCATTTGAAAAGCTCAATTATTTGTCTTTCATGTCGCCATAGTCCCTGCTGAGAGTGTCTTTATGGATGAGCGATACACAAAGTGCTAAATGCTGGCCACAGGATACGAATTTTCTAAAAGATTTTAGTGTTGCTATTTATGGCATAAATTTTCAGGGCATGATTGCTTGATACGGGAGAACTAATTCAAATGCGACAATAATTTGAATTTAATTGAAAATTGCCATTGGGGAACATTGCAAGTTAAACTTGTATGTGCTTATTCTTACTAAAAGATAAATCATTATCTTTTGGAGTAATTGATTTGGGAGAGTAGTAGCAATACTACATGTTTATGGAAAGTAAGTAAGGAGAAACAAGTGAGTACTCCAAAGTTGCACCAAAGGTTAAAAGAGCTATTTCTGTTCTTAGGCTCTGCTGCAGTCATGCTATTTATGGGCGAAGCAGTGGCAGGCAGCTCCCCCAGCTTAGGAAATATGGCCAGTAGTGTTACCGGATCATTCACGAGCGTGGCCAAGTTAATAACCGCAGGTTCCTACCTCGCTGGCTTGGCGTTTGCTATTGGTGCCATTATGAAGTTTAAGCAGCATAAGGATAATCCTACCCAAGTGCCCATTGGTACGCCAATTGCCCTGGTTTTTATTGCCGCGGCCCTACTGTTTTTGCCAAGTATTCTCGGTGTGTCTGGCTCAACCATGTTTGGCGGCTCAGGCAGCGTTGCAGGACCCTCTGGTTCTACTCCCGGTGTAGCTGGCTAATAACTTTAATGAGTTCCGCGGTACTCCGCGGAATTCATCGCCTGTTTTTGACGATAAGCCAACACTCTCTTGTTCATAACAGCAAACCAAAAGCTCGGTATCAGAGCCAATAGCATCATGCCCAAATATCCAGAAGGCAGTTGTGGGCTTTCTTCGACATGCTCCAATATTTGGTAGGGGTTGGCTCCATGGATGTGATGATCAGAATGCCTTTGCAAATGAAACAGAAGCATATTGCTGAGCCAATGATTTGCATTCCAAGCGTGTTGTGCAGATACTCGCTCGTATTGGCCATTGGCTAATTTTTTTCGTTCAAGACCATAATGCTCAACGTAGTTCACAATCTCAAGAATCGTAAATGCAACAATGGCTTGCCCCAGGAAAAAAAACAAAGCCGACCAGCCGCCGTAAAGAAAAGAGAGTACAGCTAAAACAATGGGTGCGAAAATAATCCACCACAATTGATTGTGGTAACTGAGGAAAGAAATGTTCTTTTGCGCCAAGCGCCTTTTTTCCAAGTTGAACGAGGATTTCATAGAACCAAAAATGGTTCGTGGTAAAAAATGATAAACGCTTTCGCCAAAGCGGGCAGAAGAAGGGTCTTCAGGAGTAGCAACCCGGACGTGATGTCCCCGGACATGATCAATGTAAAATTGCCCATAGCAAACGGTAGAGAGTAAAATTTTACTCATTAATTGCTGTACAGAGTTATTTTTATGCATCAATTCATGAGCTAAATTGATCCCGCCACCCCCTGTAAGCATGCCTACTGAAATGGTAAAACCCAGCCATTCATACCAGCTTAAGTCGGTTTTACTGACCAAAATGACCCCAGCAACTAATAAGATCACTTGAACAGGGACAAACAAGAGGACAATGTTGCTGAAGTACTGGTCTTTTATCAGGTTTTTTTTCGTTTCTTCACTGGGATTTTCGGAGTCCTGCAGGAAATAGTCGATAGCAGGAACAATTAAAAATAAAAGACCGATGGTTAGAAAATTATAAAATCCTCCTGCCCAAAAACCAATGAAGGGTAAAGGGATGAGCGCATAGATAAGTAAAAAACTTAACTTCTTAGGCCAAGGCATAGGTAACCCCTTAAACTTATATAAATAATATAGTTTATTTTCCTTATGAACTTTAATCCTAAAATAAAGAGCGGTGAGGGGCAATGCTTAATGGAGTGGGCTTTATTTAAACTTTAATTCCTGCTCAAGGCGAAGAGCAAGCTTATAAACCTCGTTTTTATTCGCTTTGGTAATTTGAGAGGTTAATTTAACGGCTTGTTTTAAGGGTACTTCTTTAAGCAAAAGAGATAAAATTTCCTCCTCATGCTTTCGGTCATTGACGGAAGGTTTAGCCGGGAGAATCAAAACAAACTCCCCTTTGACATGGGCCTCGTCTTCATCGAGCCAAGAAATGATTTCTGCGCTGTTCCCATGAATAAAGCGCTCATAAGCTTTAGTCAGTTCTTTGGCCAGAACAAAACAGTAATCCGCCCCGAATGCTTCCGCAATATCCTTTAGGCAGTCTAATATGCGGTGAGTGGATTCATAGAGGACGACCGTGTGTTCAAGTTGTCTTAGTTCATTCAGTTTATCTTTACGAGCCTTCGATTTTGCTGGTAAAAAACCTGAAAAAATAAAACTGTCACAGGGAACTCCCGCGGCGCTTAATGCCGTGATTAAGGCACAAGGACCAGGGATGGGGATGACTTCGATGTTTTTTTCCCGAGCCAGGCGAACCAGGGTGAAACCAGGATCACTAATTAATGGTGTTCCAGCATCACTGATTAGAGCAAAGGATTTACCATTCTGTAAGGCATCAATGATTTGTTGGCTTTTTTCGGCCTCATTATGAGCATGCAAGGAAATTAACGGTTTTTGCAGACCAAGGCTGGTTAATAACTGCAAGGAATGGCGAGTGTCTTCAGCGAGAATGGAGTCGACTGCGCTTAGGGTATTTAAAGCACGAATGCTAATATCCTCGCGATTACCAATTGGCGTGGCAACAATATAAAGAGTACCGTAAGAGGTTGCTGAACTTTTTACCATAGTTTATTCTATTGCGTTGCCCGCATCTAGGACCTATCTTTCATGTTAGCAAAATCATTTTTAAAAATTTTGTCCTTGTGTATCTGCGTGATACTTCTTTCTCAATGCACCAAGATTGCTGAAAATCAAGCGCAAGCTCGACGCAGTAATCAGCAGGCGAGTACACCTTATACTATGCCAGCATCCGCCTATCTTGCATTGGCAAAAAATCAAAGCGGGGAAGCACAGCAAAACCTCATGCTCATGGCAGCAGGCCGCCAAATTTATGATGGTCAATGGCGCGAAGGTTTAGACAATTTGTCGCAAATGGGTGACGATTTGCCTTACGTTCAGGCTGCTGAAAAAGCAATTCTACTGGCAAAAATTGATGTAACACGCCAACAAGCACGAGCAGCCATAGCCAAGCTGTCTATGGTTCGAGACCTTAGCAGCTTACCTGATTTTTATCAAGTTCAATATCATGACATTCTGGCCAGTGCTTATGAATCCGTTGGTAATACGACCGAGTCAGTTCATGAGCGCATTAAGTTGGAACGGATCATCCCGAATGAAGAAGAGCGGCTTGCAAACAGCAAAGTGCTCTGGCTTACGCTAACCAAGCTCCCCATTGAAGAGCTTAACACTTTGGCCGTTGAAGCCAAAGACGGTTCCGATGTTCAGGGCTGGATGAAATTGGCCTTAATAGCCAGAGATCACCAAGGGAGCATGAGTTCCAATTTAGGGCAAGTTGAAGAATGGCGGCAGCAGTATCCTAATCATCCGGCCAATGTCATTTTGCCTCCGTCTCTTTCAGAAGTGAAGCCTTCTTTAACTCACCGGCCTCGGCAAATGGCACTACTCCTGCCTTTAACAGGCCCTCTGGCAGGTCCAGGCGAAGCCGTAAGGGATGGTTTCATGGCCGCTGCCAATGCTGAAGGGAATTCAACAGGAATTCGACTGTATGATACGGCCAAGGGAAATGTTACTGAACTTTATCAACAAGCTTTGGCAGAAGGCGCAGACTACATTGTCGGTCCTCTTAGCAAGCCTGATGTTGCAGCAATAGCGGATATGAATCATCCTGTTCCCACACTGTTGTTAAATGATATCGAAACCAATTTAAGCAGTAACGCCTACCGCTTTGGTCTTTCCCCGGTGAATGAAGCAAAACAAGTGGCCCTTAAAGCGGGTAAAAACGGTCATCGAAGGGCATTGGTGATTGCACCAGCTGGCGCATGGGGTGAGGAAATTGCTAATGGCTTTGGTGCACAATGGCAAACTATGGGGGGAGTCATTGTTGATAAATTAAGTTATGCAAATAATAGCGATCTTAATTTAGCCATCAAGTCTTTGCTAAAAGTCACCGACAGCCAAGAGCGAGAGAAAAAAATCAAACAATTGTTGGGTCATCGAGTTCAGGTTGCACAAACCCGCCGGCAGGATTTTGACATGATATTTCTATTGGCCTATCCCTCTAAAGCCAGGCAAATTATGCCTCTTCTTAAATATTACTACGCCGGTGACATACCCGTTTATGCGACCTCCTCTGTGTATAGCGGGAGTGTCAATGCGATGAAAGACAAGGATTTGGATGGCATTATTTTCTGCGACATGCCTTTTGTCTTTAAACATCAAATGGGCAGCAGAAATTGGCCTGAGCAGTTAAACAGCTACAATCGATTATACGCCCTGGGCATGGACAGTTTTGCTTTAGCGAATCAATTGAACCAATTACAGGTATTTCCGACAATGGGTATTCATGATAAAAGCGGCGTACTGTATCTCAATCAGGCGCAACAAGTAGCAAGAGTTCCTGCTTGGGCGCAGTTTAAGCAGGGTGTGGCTGTCCAAATGACGGAGAGCACCTAAACGATTCGACAGCCATTTGATCATGAAGTCACTTGTACAAGGAAAACATGTCAAGACAACTTGGGACTGCAGCGGAGCAGCGGGCAAAAAATTATCTTCTTGCCCAAGGTTTAAAATGGATTGGCAGCAATTACCGGTGTAGATGGGGTGAAATTGATTTGATCATGAGCGAGGGAAGCTGCCTAATATTTGTAGAGGTTCGAAGCCGCTCATCATTGTCTTTTGGCGGAGCGGCGGCCAGTATTGGCTGGGCAAAAAAGCAAAAATTACTCAAGGCCGCCTCACACTATTTGTTAGTTCACCCAAATCATAGTAAGCAACCAAGCCGTTTTGATGTGTTGAGCTTGGATGGAAGTGAAACCATTAACTGGATAAGAAATGCCTTCGGGCTCGATTTTTAATGCACTCTATTTTAACTGGGCTGGAATAGACATATGACACAAATGGAAGAAAGAGTCAGGCAGCTTTTTGGCGCGAGCATAGAAAGCCAAATTGCTGTAGCTGATGCTTTAACCACTCAAGTAGCCAAAGCGGGTCAGCGATTGGCTAATTGTTTATTGAACGATGGGAAAATACTGTTGTGTGGCAATGGTGGTTCGGCAGCCAATTGCCTCCATTTTTCAGCGGCAATGATGAGCCATTTTGAGGTGGAAAGGCCTTCTTTGCCTGCAATTGCTTTAACAAGTGACGTCTCTGCAATGACTTCGGTGGCCAATAACAGCCACTATGATCAGGTTTTTGCAAGGCAAATTCATGCTTTGGGCCAGGAAGAAGACGTCCTCATTGTTTTATCGACGTCGGGTAACGCCGACAACATTTTGCAAGCAGTTAATGCTGCGAATGACCGAGGAATGGACAGCATTGCCTTAACAGGTCGCGATGGCGGACTTTTAGCGAATCATCTCGGTCCAGAAGATATTGAACTAAGAGTCATTAATGATAATGCTGCACGCATTCGTGAAATTCATCTGTTTATTTTGCATTGTTTTTGCGATTTAATTGATCAATCTTTGTTTGGCCAAATGATGGGATAAATATGAAGTTGCGCACTATTGTTTATTTACTTATCAGTTCATTGCTTTGCAGTTGTGTTGCTGTTGTAGTGGCTGGGGCTGCTGCAGGACTGGTTGTTTATGATCGAAGAAGCATCACCACGTTAGAAAGCGATACCCGCATTTTTCATGTGATCCATAATCAACTGGTCAGCAACCCTGCTTTTGCTGATTCCAGGGTGATTGTAAGCAGTTTTAACCAGGTGGTTCTATTGGTGGGACAAGTTCCCAATATGGGCTTGCGCAGCATGGCGGAAAAAATTGCGCGAAATACGCCCAACGTGCGACGTGTGTATAATGAAATCACCGTTGCTTTCCCAATCCCTTTAAGCCAGAGAACCAAAGACACTTGGATTACCAGTCAGGTCCGCAGTTTAATGCTGACGAAAAAAGGACTTGAATCCGGCTCAATTCGCATTGTAACCGAAAATGCGGTGGTTTATTTAATGGGTATCGCAACGCATGAACAAGCCGACCTGGCAGTCAGTGTGGCAAGACAAGTTGATGGTGTGCAAAAGGTTGTAAAAGTGTTTCAATACATCGTTTGACCAGAATAGGGCAATATGAGAAAGCAAGGATGTGTAATTTTAGCCCTGAGTTTAGGCTGCAGTCTTCTTACATCTTGCCTCAGTAATGTTTGGACTGGGGCAATGTTGGTTTACGATCGCCACAATATTTATAAAAAAGTAAGTGATTACGAATTATCAGCCAATGTTCATCACCTGCTGTACGAAGGTACATTATTTAATCAGCGAAATGTGGCTATTGATGTGGCTGTTTTTAACGGTGATATATTGTTGGCAGGGCACCTACCCAATTTGCAGATGCGAGAGGAGGCCTTAAGACGCGTAAAAAGAGTTTCCGGTTATCGCCGTTTGTTTAATGAATTGGATATTAGTAATACACCTGGTAACGCCGTTCAGGACAGTTGGATTACCACGAAAATACGCAGTAGAATTTTTGCCGATTCGTCCATTGATCCCAATATTTTCAAAATTGTCACCGCCGATTGCATCGTTTATCTCATGGGAGATGTTCCTGTTGAACAAGCGAACCGCGTCATTGAAATTGCCAGAACAACCCAAGGAGTGCTCCGAGTGGTTACTTTGCTGCGATTGTATGTGCTGAAAACCACTTAAGACCGGATAGCCTTGAGGAAATGTGGTCTGAGAAAACTCAGACCACGCCGTGCTGCTCCCAACCAGGAAGTGGCTAACCTGGAGGATTACATTACTTTATCAATGGAAGCGACCTTTATCCAGTCGTTTACGCATTTTTCTTAATTTAAACGCGCGAATTAATCCCGTTGAGCTATTTAATTCCAGATCTTTCGTTTCATGATTCAATTGTGCCGGATGAGAACGGCAGTGTTTTCGGTAGGGGTGGTGATTTTTATTGTGCTTATGGTGAGAGTCATCGCCGTAACGGCTTAGCATTTTTTGCCGCATGCTCGCTGCGGTGCGTTGTTGCTTTTCAGACATGATAACTTCCTTCTGTTACAAACTGGAAAGATAGGGTAAAAACAAACACCCTATGTTAAAAATATATACAATCATTGGCCTGAATGGCAAATTATTGGCAAATGCCAAGCATGAATTACTTAGCAATATTTGTAAGAATTCCCAGGTATTGCACAATTGTGGTAAAATTCAAATGGATTGTGGACGGCTTGCCGCATCGTTAGAATGCGCAATCAATCTCAAAAATTAGTATTCCATCTAGAAGATAGAATTTTCACTCAGGTATAAAAATGAACTATGTAGTTGCTGCTTTTTACGAATTCACCCCTTTTCCTGACTATACCTCCATGAAGGAGCCGATATTAACTTTTATGAAGGAAAAAGGGATTAAGGGCACAATTATTCTTGCATCTGAAGGCATCAACGGCACAATTTGTGGCGAGCAAGAAAATTTAACTTGTTTCATCGAGCATCTTAAGCAATACCCTGGGCTTGAACAGTTAAGCTTTAAATTCAGCCAAAGCCCGTTCAATCCCTTTGATAAATCCAAAGTGAAACTACGCAAGGAAATCGTCACACTTGGCGTGGATAACGTCGACCCACATCAAATTTCCGGAACGCATGTGGAACCCGAGGAGTGGAATCAACTGATTTCAGATCCAGAAGTGCTGGTGATTGACACCCGAAATGATTATGAAGTTAAACTTGGCACATTCAAGGGTGCTATCAACCCCAAAACAGAAAACTTCAGAGATTTCCCTGACTACGTCGAAAAAAATCTGACCCAACATAAAAATAAAAAAATCGCCATGTTTTGCACGGGCGGTATACGTTGTGAAAAATCTACCGTGTATTTAAAAAATCTGGGCTTTGAAGAGGTTTATCAATTAAATGGTGGTATTTTGAACTATATTGAAAAAATGCCAAAAGAAAAATCTCTTTGGGAAGGGACCTGCTTTGTGTTTGATAATCGCGTCGCGGTTGATGATAACTTAAATGGCCTGGAAGTGGGCAGCATCGATCTTGAGTGGAAAAACAAGAACCGCAAAGCGAATACGGACCAAGACTTATAAATCTCAATAATGTTATTCTGAACACTCGAGCGCAGATTCCTCGCAACACGCTTGTGTTTTGAGGAATCCTGCGAAGACTTCTATCTGCACAGCCCGTTTACATTCTTCCCCGAGCTTGCTCGGAAGTGTTTTTTACCTCTCTGGATATAGACATGAGGCTGTTTTCAAAAATGGCAAAGCTTTTTTGCATATAATCCAAAGCCTTGTGTCCGTTTTCGACAAACACATTCATTTGTTTTTCAAACAGTTCTTCTGGTTTTCGAATTTGTTGCAAGTCTTCAGGTTTTAAATAGCTTAAATTTTGCAGGGTGCGTGCATTCAATTCCATCATATCCTGTAAAGGCTTTTGCACACGATGCATCATTGAAGACCAGTTTCCCATATAATCTTGTTGCATGATAATCTCCCTATTATGTTGCGCTGCACAATAGAAATTTAGAATACATTCTGCCTATTGTCAAGAAAGGGGCAGATTACCCCTGGCAAGGGATTAATCAGTTTGCGGATCATGGATGAGATTGCCATGCACAACTTGATGAATTTTATTTTCCAAGGAATTAATGAACTGCGTGACTTGCTGCCTTTGCTGTTCTTGCTGCCTTTGGCAAGTGATTAATTCATGGCTGACATGCAAAGCGGCTAACAATAGCGTTTGAAAATCATCCAGTGATTTGAATTTCTTTTTATTGTGCATGAGATGCTGATTTAACTTTTCAGCAGCCTGTTGAAGATTGTCCATCTCACTGTCGGGACATTTAATTTCATAAATTTTATTCATTAATTTAATTGAACATGATTTTGAGGTAGTCATTTCCTTAGCCTATACAGTGTGACAGTGCTTTATCAAATGGTAGCAATTTTGGCTTGCTCCGGCAAATCAGTTATGATTGATTATTTTCTGATAATGAGTTTATTATGCCTATCGAAAGCCAGGGTTTACATCTTCCAACCTATCAAACTTTTTTTGATGATTTGAGCGTTTTGACACTGCCTATTTCAATCAGTGAATTGCATGGCGTAATGTGCGGTTATCTTTGCGCAGGAGCCCCCGCCGAGGGCGAAGCTTACCTGCGGGCTTTAACCTTAAAGCACAACAAGGATGAGGCCACTCGCGCTGCGGCCTTGGCTATGTTTGACGTTTATGCCATCAGCCAACAACAGTTGGCTAATTTTGATTTTGAATTTCAGCTTTTGCTTCCTGATGAAGAGGAACCTTTAATCGCTCGCGCTCAAGCCTTTAGCGAATGGTGTGATGGCTTTATCCAGGGCATGACTTTAGCAGGGATTGGTTATGAGCAGCTGCAAGAAGAAGACTCTCAGGAGGCCTTGCAGCACATGCTTGAATTTGCCCAGCTGGATTATGAATCTTTGGAAGTCGATGAAGAAGATGAAAAAGCGCTCATGGAAGTGAGTGAATACGCTCGGATGGCTGTGTTACGTATCTATGGTGACATCCTGGGTGATGGCAATAAGGCCTCTACGAATACCACTCATTAATGGCACGCGCAGCAATAGGCAAGGGACAAAAATGATTACAAAAGAAGAGTATCAAGCCAGACGCAAGAAATTGGCCAAGCAACTTCATGCAAATGCAGTGGCCATTATTCCGGCCGCCAGTGAAGCCCTTCGAAGCGGGGATAGTCATTACCGTTTCCGCCAGGATAGTGATTTTTATTATCTCACCGGCTTCAATGAACCTGAGGCCATGCTGGTTATATTTTCCGGCCCTGAAGGTGAAAGTTATCTGTTTAACCGTCCTCATGATGCGGCTCAAGAGCAATGGACTGGAAGACGTTTGGGGCAAGAGGCAGCCTGTGAAGTACTGGGCGTTAACGCAGCCTTTTCCATTCACGAGCTGGAAACCCGATTAGGCGACTTATTGGCGGGTAAATCTGCGCTGTATTATGCCTTGGGGCGCTATCCCGCCTATGAGGATAAAATTTTAAATACTTTGCAGAGGGTTAAAGGGTTCATAAGGCGAGGAATTAAAGCCCCTGAGGCGGTTTATGACCTCGAACCGGTGTTGAGTGAAATGCGCTTATTCAAGAGCGAAGCTGAAATTGCTTTGATGCGCAAAGCGGCGGAAATTTCAGTGCTCGCCCATAAGCGCGCCATGCGTGCCTGCCGGGATGCACACAATGAATATCAGCTAGAAGCCGAATTGATTTATGAATTTAGCCGCGGGGGTTGCCGCAGCGTAGCTTATGACCCCATTGTTGCAAGTGGTGCCAACAGCTGCATACTTCATTACACTGAAAACAACCAAAACTTGCATTCAGGCGATTTGCTGTTGATCGACGCAGGCGGTGAGTACGCCAATTACGCAGCCGATATCACCCGGACATTCCCCATCAATGGCCGGTTCAATGCAGAGCAACGCGCCATTTACGAATTGGTTTTAAAAGCGCAGCGAGCCGGGATTGCTGCTGTAAAACCTGGTTTGCGCTGGAATGAAGTTCAACGAATCATTGTGAGAGTTTTAACAGAAGGATTGTGTGAGCTCGGTATTTTAAAAGGGGATATTGACCGCCTGATTTCCGGGGAAGCCTATAAACCCTTTTACATGCATAACTCAGGACATTGGTTAGGCCTTGATGTTCATGATGCCGGGCGTTACAAAATTGACGGTGAATGGCGCTCACTTGAGCCAGGAATGGTGCTTACGGTAGAGCCAGGTATATACATCACTGCCAATATGGCAGGGGTTGATGAGCGCTGGTGGAATATTGGTGTGCGGATTGAGGACGATATTTTAGTTTGCCAGGATGGTCATGAGAATTTAACAGCCGCATTGCCCGTTGATGTTGAAGAAATAGAGGCTTTAGTGCGTGGTTGAAAAAGAACTTGATATTTTAATTGTTGGTGGCGGGCTCACTGGGGCGGCCTTGCTGCTTGCTTTGGCAGGAAAAGGTTTTCGTGTTTTATTGATCGATAATAAACCGCTTAGCGAGAAAGCAGACATTAACTTCGACGCACGTAGTCTGGCTTTATCTCCGGCTAGTATCCGTATTTTAGAAAAGCTCAACATCTGGCCTTTGCTGGAAAATAAGGCAACGAGTATTCGCCAAATTCACGTTTCCGAGCAAAGGCAGTTTGCTGCCACACGTTTGCAAGCCAAGCCTGGAAAGGCATTAGGTTATGTAGTTGAAATGCCTTATATTAACCAAGCGCTTCAGCAACTTTTAAATAAAGATGATGTGTTAGCGCCTGCCCAATTAAGCCAATTAGACGAGGCAAGCGGAATTGCCCTGGTGACCACGCCTAATGGCCAGCAATTTAAAATTTCGGCGAAACTGGTGGTAGCAGCCGATGGCACTCATTCAGCTGTGCGCCAATTACTGAATTTGAAAACCAAAACCCATGATTACCATCAGCAAGCCATTGTTGCCAATATTGGCTTGGCTCGCACGCATGATCATGTAGCCTATGAGCGGTTTACTCCCTCAGGCCCCTTGGCAATGCTCCCGCTAACCGATAATAGAGCATCGCTGGTTTGGGCTTTGCCGCCTCAGCAGGCACAGCAGCTCATGATCGTTTCCGAAAAAGAATTTTTAAAAGCCTTGCAACAAGCCTTTGGCTATCGCTTAGGCCGTTTTTGTCGGGCCGGGGAGCGCATGCTCTTCCCTTTAAAACAAGTTCTCATGCCAACTGCCGTAAAATGGCCCTTTGTATTTGTTGGAAATGCCGTGCACACCTTGCATCCGGTAGCCGGGCAGGGATTTAACCTGGGCCTTCGCGACGTGGCCGCTTTGGCGCAATGCATTATGAATGACGGGTTAAATGAAGCCATGCTTGCTAATTACTCCTCGATGAGACGGCATGATCAACGAGCCATTGTAACATTAACCGATGGCCTCATTAAAATTTTCACCAGCCGCTTGCCTGGTATGGCGCTTGCCCGTAATGCGGGCTTAATGGCCATGGAGCATTTCACTGTTTTGAAAAAGCTGTTACGCCATTATACACAAGGTTTTGGGGGCATTACGCCCGATTTGGTCTGTGGGATTGATCTGGAGGATGGTCAATGAATCACCAGTTTGACGTCGTTGTAGTTGGAGGGGGCATCGTCGGTTTGACTGCGGCTTTGGCTATGGCCAAACGCGACTTCACAGTGGCTGTAATAGACGGTACTTCATTAATCATCGACAGCAACCGCTTTGACCCGCGCGTTTATGCAATTAATTTGGCTTCCCAGGAATTGTTTGAGCAGCTCAATGTTTGGCAACAAATAAAGCAAGAGCGGCTGTCGCCTTATCAGCGCATGCATGTCTGGGATGCCGGCAATCGTGCTCACATCGATTTTGATTCAAGAGAGGTCAAAGCCAGTGCATTGGGGCATATTCTTGAAGAAACTGTATTAAAAGAAGCCTTGTTAAAGGAAATTGCACATTGGCAAAAAGTTCATTTATTTGCTGACAGTAAAATAGAGTGCATTGAGCAGGCAAATGACCGCATCACCGTGTCTGCCGCCAATAGCAGTTGGGAAGCAAAGTTATTGATGATCGCCGATGGCGCCAATTCTCTCTGCCGGAAACTACTGAATGTAGGACTCACCTCTTGGTCTTACCATCAAGATGCCATTGTGGCTCTGGTAAAAACAGAAAAACCCCACCAAAAAACGGCTTATCAGGTATTCAATTCAGATGGGCCTCTCGCTTTTCTTCCCTTGGCGGATGAACACCTATGTTCCATCGTTTGGTCGACTACGCCAGCACATGCAAAAAAGCTTATGGCCCTTTCAGCAGAAGATTTCAATCATGAGCTGGAAAAGGCTTTTGCCAGTAAGCTGGGCAAGGTCGAAGTTCAAGGTGCCCGCTATGGTTTTCCATTGACCATGCGTCATGCCAAACAGTACAGCGGACAAAACTGGATACTCATGGGTGATGCTGCTCATACCATTCACCCATTGGCAGGCTTAGGTTTAAATGTTGGGCTTGCCGATGTGGATTGCTGGTTGCAAGCACTTGATGGTTCAAGCAACCGCATCAATCTTAAGTTGTTGGGTTTCTATCAGAGACAAAGACGATATGCCGTGTGGCAGATCATTGCCATGATGGAGGGCTTAAAAGCTGTCTTTTTAAATCCCTTAAGGGTAGTGAGCCGTTTACGGGCTTTCGGATTGTCGTTTTGTAATCGTTTGCCTCCGTTAAAAAAATTGTTCATTCAACAAGCTGCGGGCAAAAGCCTGGAGCTTTAATAACGCTCTGTTGGCCGCCTCGTAAGCTCGTAAGAAAGCTGTTTTGCCATTGAAACTCTTCTGTCGGCAGCAAATATATGGTTTAATTTTAAACATGAGTTTGCAACAAGTATTTTTAAGGTTGGTTCTCCTCCAATGAATTTGCCCCGCATGCGATGGCTTGCTGTCGTTTTTGGCATTGGCTTCGCTCTGAAACTGATAGCCGCCCCCGACAATGTTGATGGCAAAGATGCTGCCACTTATTCCTGGATGAATGCGCCGACGGAAGAAGCATCGCGTGTGTTGGCGGCGGAAGAGCGCTTGCAACAAGCTATTAATAACCCTGAGTATCTGATTAATAATTGGGTTGACTTGCCTACGGCACCGGATGCAAGCAATAAAAAACCTAAACGCCTTAGTTTGCGCGAAGCGATTCTTTTGGCGCTCCGCTACAATCCGAACATTCAAAATGCCGAACTGGATCGCATCATTCAACGATATCAAATACGTCTTGCCCATAATGAATTTGAGTTGCAATATGCCTTAGCCGGTTCGGCCGTGGCTCAAAGAACCCGATTCAGTGGCGTTGGCTCGACCAATAGCAGCAGCGCCTTGGCCACTCCTGAGCTGAATCTGAAAACTAAACTGGGTACACAACTCTCTTTAAACCTCGATAATAATGTTTCCAATTACAACAGTTTCACGCCAGTGCTTAATTTATCAATCACCCAACCTTTGCTGAGGGGATTTGGTAAAGAAGTGAATGAGGCCGGACTGCTAAATGCTTTGGACAATGAATGGCTGAACAAGCTCAATTTACAGCAATCAGTGAGTGATCAAATCACTCAGGTCATTATGGCATACCGAGCTTTAATTCTGAGCGGGAACAATTTGGAAAATCAAAGGTTGCAGCTTAAAGAAGCCCGCAGAACCTATGGGATTAATGAGAAGAAAATCAAGGCAGGGCAACTGGAACCAACGGCCAACATTCAACAATCCTACCAAATAGAATCTTTAAAGTTATTGGTTGAGCAGGCCGAGAACGATTTTCAAACGGCTGCACAGGATTTGCTGCAAACCATTGGCCTTGACCCCAAAATGCGTCTGTCGGTGCCCAGTGATGTGGCTTTGGAAAAAATAGTTATTCCTAACTTACAACAATCGATTGATTTGGCGTTAAACCACAATACCCAATTTTTGGCTCTCAAAATGCTCATCAGAGCGGATGAGCGAGCCTATAAGTTGGCTAAAAATCAGCAATTATGGCAGCTTGATGTGGGTGCTAATGTGCAAAGTGGTAATGTGACCGATGTGAACAGCGTTACCTCCAATGGTTTTCGCAATATTTACAATGGCCAGAATATAACTGAAGCCGCTCGTGTGTCATTAACGATTCCCATCCATGATTTAAATCGGCGAAGTCAATTAATCAATGCCAAGGTTAAACTGGAAAAGGACCGCTTAAATCTCATTGCGGCCAAGCGTGCATTGGAAACGAACATCACCAATATCATCAACAACATTAATAGCTTGGCAAAACGTTACCAATTAGCGCAAAAACAAGTAAAATTAGCCGCACAATCCTATGCTTTGGAAAAGAAACGATTGGAAGCGGGCATTGCAACCTCTTTGGATGTCAATAACACTCAAAATCAACTCATCCAGGCTCAAGCTGGTTTGATTAGTGCAAAAATTGCTTATCTGAATCAGTTATCCGCTTTACAACTGCTTTTGGGAACTACCCTGGAGTCCTGGCAAATTAAACTTAGGTATGGCAAATGAATCGAGTATTAAACGTTTTTATAATTGTTTTTCTGGCAAGCTGGCTTATTGCTTGTGGCAATCCGCAAAATCAGCAGAAAAAAGAGTTGCACACCTACGTCGTTAAGCCAGAACCGGTTCATAAAACCTTATTTTTCACAGGCACCATTGAACCTTTGCATGAAAGTGCAATTACTACCCCGGTGGAGGGAATCATTGAAACCATGCATCATCACTACGGACAATTTGTTAAAAAAGGTGAAGTTGTGGTGACTTTGAATTCGAATGAATTACAGAAACAATACAATGAAACCCTGACTGAATACCTTAAATCCAAGGATAATTACAGCATCGCCAAAGCAAAATTCGTCGGCACACAGGAACTTTGGGATTCTGGTCTAATGTCAAAAAACAACTACCTGAGTGAAAAATCAAGTTTAGATACAGCACGAATGACGCTTATGCAGGCTACCCGAAAATTAAGTGAAATGCTGGAAAGGATGGATGATGGTTCAACTAAAAACCTGTCCTCCTTAAGCATTGCCGAATTCGATAAGGTCAGACAGGCTTTAAGCAGCAATCATAACCGGATTCGCTTGAAAGCCCCCGCGGATGGTATTTTGCTTTACCCGCCTAAAACCAATGGTGATGACAAGTCTAATAAACTCAATGTGGGGACGCTGGTCAAATCCAATCAAGTTATTGCGCTGGTGGGTGACTTGAGCGGGGTAAGTGTAGAAATTGACGTTCCTGAAATTGATATCGATAAAATCCACTCAGGTATGCCTGCAACGATCACCGGTGTGGCTTTGGGCAAACAGACGTTGCAAGGTCAATTGGTTGCGGTTAATGTTCAGGCAAGCAATACCGGCAATGGTTCTTTGCCGTCTTTCAGTGCCGTAGTCGAAGTCAAAAACCTCACGCCTGAGCAGCGGGCATGGGTAAAAGTAGGCATGAGCGCAGCCATTGCGATTAATATTGATTCAAATAACCAGCTGCAAGTTCCCATCAGTGCGGTGAAGCAGGAAAAGGGCAGTAGCATGGTCAAAGTGCAGGCCAGTGATGGTTCTTTTTATTCCCGACCCGTGACCACAGGCGCTGCTCAGGCCAATAAAGTCATCATTGCTTCCGGTCTTAAGTCTGGAGATGTTGTGGCCTATGACTAAGGTCTTGATTGATTTAAACAGGATAAGTAAAACCTATTACCTTGAGGGTTTTAGTTCTAAAGTGTTGAAAGAGGTGTCACTAGAAGTCAAAGAGGGTGAATTGCTGGCCATTGTTGGTGCTTCAGGTTCAGGCAAATCCACATTGATGAATATAATTGGTTTGCTGGACAAGGCTGATGGTGGTGAATATCGGTTAAGAGGACAAAATGTGGCTGGCTTAAATGAAGATGATTTGGCCCAACTCCGCAACCACAGCATCGGCTTTGTCTTTCAACAATTTAATTTACTCCCAAGATTTAGCGCCGAGCAAAATGTAGCATTACCATTGACTTATCGTTCCGTTTCATCAGCTGAGATCAAAGAGCGGGTGCTTGATGCCTTAAATCAGGTGGGAATGGCTTCTTTTGCCCATCATCGGCCCACCCAATTGTCTGGTGGCCAGCAACAGCGCGTGGCCATTGCCAGAGCATTGGTGGCCGAACCGCAAGTCATTTTAGCGGATGAGCCAACGGGAGCCCTGGATTCGCGGACGGGCAGCGAAGTGATGAAACTGTTTCACAAGCTTCATGCCCAAGGGCGAAGCATCATCATGGTGACCCATGATGATCAAGTAGCCGCCCAGTGTAACCGGAGAATCACTCTTGCGGATGGTGAAATAGTTGCGGAGCATTATCAATGAATTGGCTTCGCTATCTTTCCCAGGCGATCATCAACTTGAGTGCTGCCAAATTGCGCTCTCTACTGGCCGTGTTGGGTATTCTTGTAGGAACGGCTGCGGTGGTGGCTTTAATCAGCTGTGGTGAGCTTGCCACCCAAAAAGCCTTGGAGCAGTTTAAAGCTTTGGGAACCGATTTGCTTGCGGTCTCTGTTTTTCAACAGGCACCCGGAAAATCAAGCAGCGGTGAAGATCAGCTTTCACTGGAGCTTTGGCGGCAAATTCCAGAACGGATTTCAACGGTAAAAAAAATTGCTCCCTATGGTACGTCTTATCAATCGATGAGTTTTCAAGGCAAAACCCTGCAAGGGGCAATTATTGGTGCAGATGAGTCTTTGGCAGACATCGTTCATATTGAATTGGCGCGCGGCCATTTTGTCTCTTTTCTACAATCGTTTGAGCACTATTGTGTGATTGGGGATGGCTTGGCCAGGCAACTGCAAGAGATCACTTTGGATGACCCAATTGGCAAGCAAATCCGTATTGGTCAGGCTTTATATAGCATTATTGGTGTGGCTAAGCCCTGGAAGGAAAATGGTTTTTTTAATGAAGACGTCAATCAAGCAGTAATCATCCCCATTGCTGGTTTGCCGCTGGTGGCTAAGGACAGCAAAATTGCCAATGCCGTTTTGAAGCTGCAAGAGGATGGCCCAATCGATGGCAGCATCGATCAGATAAAGCAAATCATCAATGCTCAAAATCCAAAATTAAATGTTTTTGCCCGCAGCGCAAAGCAAATCATATCCAGCATGGAAAGCCAAGGCCATATTTTTACCTTACTGCTGGCCGTGATCGGTGGCATTTCTCTGCTGGTGGGCGGTATCGGCGTGATGAACGTCATGCTGGTTTCAGTCAGTGAACGAAAAAAAGAAATTGGCATTCGCAAAGCCGTAGGCGCCAAAAATCGTGAAATTCAGGCTCTGTTCCTGATGGAGTCGATTATGCTGGCACTTTTGGGGGGTATTTTGGGGGTGATCCTGGGATTAATCTTCACCTGGATTGTGGCTTATTTTAGCCACTGGACGTTCAGCCTGTTGCTACTACCACCTCTGGCGGGATTTGCTGTTTCTGTGGCTACTGGTGTTTTCTTTGGTTTTTACCCGGCAAGGCGAGCTGCCAAACTGGAACCTGTGGTTTCACTAAGAAGTGAATAAAACCTGAATTATTTTGACGATGAAAAGTCAACTGAACTATAGTTAAACTCTATTTTTGCCGAAAGTAAGGGAGATTTACAATGGCGGTTCAACACTACGATGCGATCATTTTAGGGGGAGGCAAGGGAGGTAAAACACTGGCGATGGATCTGGCCAAAAGAGGCCAAAAAATAGCCATGGTTGAAGACAACCAAATTGGTGGAACTTGCATTAATGTGGCTTGCATTCCCACAAAAGCCCTCGTGCAATCCGCAAAAATTGCCCACTACTGCCGCCAAGCTTCAGACTATGGTTTGCAAGCCAGTCTGGATAAGGTGGATTTCAAAGCCGTACGCGCTCGTAAAGACAAGATAGTAAAAGGCATGCGGGAAGCCAATTTAAAGCAGTTCATCGACTCTGGGATGGATTTGATTCTTGGGCGGGCTCACTTTATTGAGCACAAAACCCTTGAAGTTGAATTGAGTAGCCCAAGAGAAGGGCTACAGCAACTGCACATCAGCGCTGAGAAAATTTTTATCAATACTGGCGCTTTGCCATTTATTCCCGCCATTCCAGGTATTGAGGAGGTCAATTACCTGTGCAATGACAGCCTAATGAATTTAGACCGCGTCCCAGAGCACTTGCTCATTATTGGCGGCGGCTACATTGGCCTTGAGTTTGCCCAAATATTTCGCCGATTTGGTGCAGAGGTAACGGTCATTGAAGCCGCTCCTCAGTTTCTTAGCCGCGAAGACAAGGATATTGCCGAAGAAGTGCTTGAGCTTTTGCAGAAGGAAGGCATAGGCTTTGCCATCAACAGCAGCATTAAACGCGTATACCAGAAAGGCCAAGGCATAGCCATTGAGGTAACCCAGCATGGGCAAACCAAAATCATAGAGGGCAGCCACGTATTAGTTGCGGTCGGACGTGTTCCCAATACCAGGGGATTGAACTTGGATAAAACTGACGTGGAGATGGATGAGCGTGGGTTTGTTAAAGTAAATGAATTTCTTGAAACAACGGCAGAAGGCATTTGGGCTATCGGAGATGTCAAAGCCGGACCACAATTTACACATTTGTCTTTGGATGATTATCGTTTGTTAAAACACAATTTAGACCATCCAAACCACAAACTCTCCTCAGAAGGCCGATTGGTACCCTATACTGTGTTCCTTGATCCGGAACTGGCGCGCATTGGTATAACTGAGGCTCAGGCGCGTGCCCAGGGTCGTCCGATAAAAGTTGCCAAAATTCCAGCGGCGGTGATTCCCCGGGCCAAAACTCAGGGGGAAACAGCCGGTTTGTTAAAAGCGGTGATTGATGCCAAAACGGATCAAATCCTTGGTGTGTCAATTCTTTGTGCCGAAGCCGGTGAAATTTTGGCTGTAATTCAATTGGCCATGGAGTTGGATATACCTTACCAAAAATTAAGGGATCTGATGTTCGCCCACCCAACTTTAGTTGAAGGGATAAATCAGTGGTTTGCCAATGTTTATGAAGTTGAACCACAATAATGGATTTCAAAGCCCCTTGCTTTCGGCAGGGGCAAACCAACTTTTACCTTTAAGCAGGCGTGCAACCATCATACTGCTCACGGCATCGCCGGTTACATTGAGCATGGTGGCCAATGGGTCAATTAAGATGCTTATCGTGGCCACAGCCAGTAAAACACTGGGCGGGAAACCGTAGACGCTGAGGATTAACAGTTCGCCAAGCATGCCTCCACTTGGAATGGCGCCCATTACGGTGCCGACCAGCAAAGAAATGAGCACAGCCGTCAATATGACCGAAACCCCACTAAAATCAAGATGAAACAAGCCAAACAAAAAAGCAATCTTAACGACAGCGCCAAGAACTGAACCGTCTTTATGAATCATGGCGCCCATGGGAATTACCGTTTCATAAACTTCAGGAGAAACCCGCATGCTGCGAGTAGCAGCCAAATTAGCGGGGATACTCGCAGCACTGCTGCATGTTGCAATGGACGTTGCCAGCGGAAGAAACACATTCCGCCAGAACAATTTAACCCCTTTTGCTTGCGCAGCCAAATAGGCATAGACAGTAAATGCTGCAACAAAATAAATGATAGCTGCTGCATAGTAGATTAGAAAAATTCGCAAATAACTTTCAATAAGTTTTGGCCCAATGTCGCTGAGCATCACTGCAAAATAGGCAAAAAAACCAATGGGGGCATACCACATGATGAGGGAAAAAAAACGCATGAAAATGGCTTCACCAGCCTGCAGGAAATTAGCAAAAGGCCGCCCTTTTTCACCTACCCCCAAAATGGAAAGCCCAAGCAGAATAGAAAAAATAATCAGAGGCAGGATATGTTCCGGTGACAGCAATTGGCTCAGATCAGAGACGGAAAAAATCCCAACAATTTGCTCACTTAAATGATTGGGTGCAAGATTAGCCGGTTTTGCAAGCAACACACTGACCTTCTGTGCAGGAGGAAAAAGTTCAACAACGACAAGCATGTAAAATGCGGCAATGATTCCGGTAAACAGAAATACCGACATCATATAAAATAGCATTTTTCCAAGTTTTGAAAGAGTCCCTGTCCTAACAATGGCCGAGGAGACGCTGAAAAAAATTAAAGGTACAATGGCCGTAAAAATTAAATTAATAAAAATATCGCCTAATGGTTTTAACCCTTTGGCTTGTTCACCAAAGAAATAACCCATACAGCCACCCAAAATAATCGCGGCCAATAAGAGACCCGGAAATACATAAGGCTTTAATTTTTGATATACGGAACTCACAGGCTAAATTTCCTCGTGATTGGTTGGCAAGCTCTGGAGGCTCGAACGCGGCTTGAGCAAAATTATCAACCAAATAAAATTGCGGCACCAGATTAACAAGAAATTTTTTTCATCAGTAATATCTTTGCCCGTAGTTACTTATTTTTTAATTCTTGCCATCGGAAACAGCAAGTTAAGTGGTCATTCACCATTCCGGCAGCTTGCATCAAGGCATAGCAAGTGGTGGGGCCGAGGAAGGAGAAACCATCTTTTTTCAACTGCTTGGCCATTTGGATGGATTCAGGGGTAATAGCAGGAACTTCCGATAAACTATGCCATTTGTTTTCAATGGTTTTACCTTCAGTAAATTGCCACAGGTAGTCCACGACATTTTCGCGTTCGGCAATCTTCAAAAAACACTGGGCATTATTCCGCAAGGATTGCAATTTTAAGCGATTGCGAATTATCCCTTCATGATTCAACCATTGTTTAAGATGTTCGTCCGTTAGCCTTGCCAGCTTTTCAGGGGAGAAATTAAAAAAAGCCTGGCGCATCGCTTCTCTTTTTTTCAAAACAGTAAACCAGTTAAGCCCGGCCTGCATGGCTTCAAGAATAATCATTTCAAACAATTTGCCTGGGTCGCGAAGCGGTACTCCCCATTCCTGATCGTGGTAGAGCACATAGAGAGGATCGCGGTTAGCCCACTGACAGCGTTGCATCATAACCTCATTGGAAATTGGGAGGGATCCCTCCCAAATGGTTAAGCTTTTTTAGTAAAATACTTATGAAGTTTGTAGGGTAGAGGCATGCGATCCGATTGCAGAGCCACAGCAAAATGTTCATTGTCCAGCTCGTATAAGCAAACCCAAAAATCTTCATCAGGTTCGGAAATTGGATTGCCGGATAGATAACGAAGGGCTTTATTTCCTACTTCCAAAGCATCTTCTGCAGATTGTCCTTCAAAGGGACCCACGGCAAAAACCCAATTGAGTTCAGTATTGTACTGATGGATTTCATAATCGATGTAAAGGTGATCAATCAATTGTTGAGCCTGGGAAACGCCCTGGGCTTTAATCGCACTTACGCTGGGGCACACAGGAGGTGCTTTAAATGCCGCAAAGGATGATCCTGCTAAAAGCAGGGCGCCAGTAAAAGCAATAAACTTGGCTTTAAACTTCATGTATATACTCCCTGTTAGAACGGTTTAAGTCTGGCAGCCTAGCAAGGCT
The DNA here is from genome assembly GCF_900637635.1 of Legionella jordanis. Classification (NCBI taxonomy): domain Bacteria; kingdom Pseudomonadati; phylum Pseudomonadota; class Gammaproteobacteria; order Legionellales; family Legionellaceae; genus Legionella; species Legionella jordanis. The sequence continues at coordinate 3,098,680 of NZ_LR134383.1, read as the reverse complement.
CGGTAATTCTTGCAAGGATAATTTCAGGGTTATAAGTGAGCCTTAGAATGACAACCCTAGAGCGAATCAAAGGTCCATTTTCCGAGGATAAATACCACATTTCCTGCTCCTTTTGCTCCAGGTATATAGGTTCCTAGCAGACTTAAATGACCATAGTTAAATGACAACCAGGGGAGCAAACCTGGAAAGGGGATGCCATGAAAGATATCGGGACGCTGGGTGACTAAAACGGTGTAACCGGCACCTAAGCGCGTGTTTTGACCTAGGTGGGCAACCTTAAGGAAGGCATAGCCGACAGCTGGTTCAATATTCTTATGGGAATCTAGAAAAGCAATGGCAAAAACTCCATGCCAATCCCCATCCTCATCATAAAATCCCTTGCCTAAGCCTCCACCAAAAGCCAGTTCATTATAGCTGTCCAGTTTATGTTTGGGGTAGGTGTAGCGATTGTGCCAAGCATAGCCAGTCACATACAGTTCATTATTCCCCTCATTCCAAATCTGATGGGAACGACGGCAAATGCCTTGAAACCAGGAAGGCCATTTTGAACAGCTCTCTGAATATTGCCCAGCCCCTGCAGAATGCAGGCCAAGCAGGAAAATTAAATAAATAAAAAATGTTTTCATCAGTGATAGATTGCTGAAAAAAGCCTGGCATGTTTCATGCAGAAATAAGGCTTAATAGGTCTTTTTACTAACGATGATAAGGCTAGCACTTAGACTAATTCATCTATTTTGAGAGCATACTATCATGGACTTGTTTCGCAAAAAAGCCGTGGCTGAGATGCAAGCAATAAATCCTGATTTATTACAAGTTCTCTCTGCGCTGGACTTAATTTTTTTAGGTGTGGGAGCCATCATTGGAGCAGGGATTTTCGTCCTGACCGGTATTGTCGCTGCCACTCAGGCAGGTCCTGCCATCATCCTGTCTTACGTCATCGCAGGTTTTGCCTGCGCGTTCGCTGCCTTATCTTATGCCGAGTTGGCTGCTGCGGTAGGCGGTTGTGGTAGTGCTTATGGATACGCCTATGTTGGCTTTGGTGAAATCATTGCCTGGATTGTCGGATGGGATTTGCTTTTAGAATACTCTATTTCTGTTTCTGCAGTTTCAGTAGGCTGGAGTGGTTACTTTAATGATTTTTTAAAAGCCATTCATCTTGGTTTACCCAAAGATTTTATATTTGGCCCTGGAAACGGGGGTATATTCAATTTAGCGGCTTTTACGATCATTGTGCTGCTGGGGATTCTTTTAAGTTTAGGGGTTAAATTCAGTTCCCGCTTTAATAACCTCATGGTCATAATCAAACTTCTTGTCATTGTGTTATTTATCGTGGTCGCCATTACCGACGTTAAACCGGAAAATTGGTTTCCGTTTATGCCCTTTGGCTGGCAAGGCGTCGTGGAAGGCGCCTCACTCATCTTTTTTGCCTACATAGGCTTTGATGCGGTGTCGACAACCGCTGAAGAGGCCATTAATCCACAACGAGATTTACCCATTGGCATAATTGGTTCCCTGCTAATTTGCACGGTGTTATACATCATTGTTTCTGGCTTACTAACGGGCATTGCTCACTATTCAAGTTTGAATGTGGCTTCACCCATCAGCCATACGCTTCTCATGCTAGGACATCGCTTTGTTGCCGGTCTGATAGGAGTGGGTGCTGTTGCCGGCTTAACGACGGTGATGCTGGTGCTTTATTACGGTTTAACGCGTGTGTTTCTGGCCATGGCGCGAGACGGTTTGCTTCCTCCATTTTTTTTCGTAACCAACTCCTACACACGCACTCCCATCCGTATTATTGTACTGTGTGGCATTGTCATGTCTTTAACGGCAGGATTGGTCCCAATCGATGAGCTTGCGCAGTTGGTGAATGTGGGTACATTGTTTGCCTTCATCGTGGTTTGTCTAGGCGTACTGATCCTACGTTATACCCGCCCTGACATTGAACGTCCTTTTAAAACCCCCTTAATGCCTATCGTGCCTATCTTGGGCGTTTTAAGTTGCGCTTATTTATTGTTCAATTTACCGTGGGTGACAATGTTGCGCTTCGGGATTTGGATGGCTTTCGGTTTGATAATTTACTGGGTTTACAGTCGATATTACAGCCATCTTAATTTAAAAAAAGAAAGATAGGCCAGCTCATCAATTCAATAAGCCGGCTCAATCTCAAATCAATTTTCTATTGAGGGTTAGTTTTTCCAAGACTGCCCTTATTGTCTGGAACACTAGGTTTGTCCTCAGTTGCCCTGGCTAAAATCCCCCACTTGCTAAGGCTTTGGGCAAACTGAGTATATGGCTTCTGGGGAATGGGCCTAATTGGGAGCATTGTCCGGTCAGTTGGACTTGGGGTCACCGCTTCATCACTGCGTTGAATCAGGTGGTTCACAACCTCCCTCTGTTGGCCCGCATAATGGGGTGCTTGCTCTTTACTTGTTTTTTGCCCGGCAATGCTTTGGATTAAACCCGCGATTGCGATTTTTTGCTGCGCAATTTGCAATTCTGAAGCCTCTATTTTTGTATTCAGTTGCTCAATGCACTGCTTTAAGCGGACGATTTCATTCCTTTGCCCATCGATGTGATAGTCTGAAGCTTCCATTCTTGCTTGTTGTTCTGTGGCAATTTTCCACAAGGCTTGGATGTCTAATTTAAGCCGGACAATTTCGAGATTCACATCGGAACTCGGCAGGTTTGTATGTTGCATAGGGGGAGACTGGGTCGCGGCCTCGCCATACCATGTGCTCAAATCGGCTTCTGCAACTGGAGCATTATTGTTGTTCAGAAGATTATTTATATTGCCATAAGAGATTTTTGATGTTGCAGGGGACTGTTTTTCTGTACTCAGCCTGCTGTCATTGACCAAGGTTACAGAAGGGGTGCTCTCAATGGCAATCCGTTTTAGAGGGGTTACTGGGTTGTTGGTATTATTGACTGCATTAAGTTCGGATTCTCGGCGTTTGCTTCCTTGGTTTTTAATCAGGCAAACTTTTAAATTCTTGGTCAAATCCATATACTGCTCTAAGGGCAAAAGATCATTTTCTATGCCGAAGTCAGACAACATATTTTGCGCATTTTTTTGCGCGAAATTGTAGAATGCTTGTAAATCTACAATACGAAAGGAAATATAATTATTGTCTTGGGTATTGGCTTTCCTGATTAAACCCTGCCCTTCTAGTAAGCGAAGCCGCGCTTCAAAGCATTTTCTTTTATTTGCCCTGAACCGGTTTTCTTCGCAAGACGTTTTATCGGGGAAAATTTTGGTCTGCAAAACAATTTCCGGTAATATCTCCACACTGAAATTGAAAAAATCCTTTAAGGGAAGATAAATCTCTCCAAGAGTATCTTTTTGCAGCTTTTCCTTTGCCAGCATTTTGAAGGCAATATAAGCTATGACTGGCAGGAATTTGTAGGTGTTTTCAGTCGCTAATAAATTATTGATGACGTATGTTTTTCTTTCAGAAAGCATAAATGGAATTAAAAATGTTTAAACTCTTTGCATTCTATAATCCTCATCAATTTCCTTGAATGGGTAGTATTACCCAACTTTGTTTTAGTGAAGATGATTTTTTCTCAATAGCTTGGTCGGTGAAGTAAGAATGAGAGTTTTATACGGTGCACCAGCCTCTGTTTTTGTACGCAAAGTGGCAATTTTACTGGAAGAAAAAGGGGTTGGTTTTGTGGTTGACCCGGTTAATCCGATGCTTGAGACTTCTGCAGAGTTTAAAAGCATCAGCCCCCTTGGCAAAATTCCAGTATTTAGAGACGGTGATTTCACCGTGGCGGATTCTTCAGCCATTTGCAGCTATATCGAAGCGAAGTATCCTGCCCCCCCTTTTTATCCCAAAACAGCTGAGGAGTTGGCAAAAGCCCTTTGGTATGAAGAGTTTGCAGATACAGCCCTATTTCAAGCCATAGCACCTTGCTATTATCAAGCCGTTTTAGTGCCTCTCTACCGAAACCGGGTTCCGGACGAGCAATCCATTCAGCGGGCATTAATGCAGCAATTACCCCCAGTTGCGGATTATTTGGAAAGGCAGCTCATTGATAAGCGGCATCTTGTAGGCCATGAATTTAGTATTGCGGATGTGGCCGTGGTTTCAATTTTTTTGAACATGCATGCAGCCGGGTTCTCTTTGCCTGAAGGAAAATGGCCCTGCTTATCCAGCTACCTTAAGCTGCATTTCCAAAGACCAAGTGTCCTTTTTTGCACGCAGGACCTGCACAAAGAAGTACAAAGGGCTGAGGCTAGGAAAGCTCAGGGGTTTGAGGATTCCCAGCTTGCTTCACCAGCCCAATAGGATGTTCTGAAGTTCGCTACTGATTGGGGCAACCGGCTTGGTGGTAGAGCACTAAAGCATTATAAATGGCCGAATAATTCTCAAATGAATTGATGTTGGCTTTAATGTGATCGAACACGGCATTGGTGCGGACGCAATTTCCTGGTTCTGAAATGTTGGAGTGGTCACCGGTTTGTTTTTTGTAAGAGATAAATGATGTTCCACAATGCAAATGCGGTCGTTTAGCCCCGGCATTGCCCAGAAAATCTTCATTGCCGCAAAATGTTTTTTTAAAATTTAAATTGGCATGTAAGCCAGCAGAAGCCATTACAGGTAATGCCATCAACAAAGCAATAAGTTTAGGTTTCATATCAATCACTTAAGGGAATAAAGCTGCGGAAATTAGCACATAAAAATTTAATTTGAAACGGTTTAAAACGGATTTTTTACTAGAGAGTCAATAGAGCATCAATAGCTTGTTGGCTGTCGTTTTCATGCGCAATAAATGGGATTGCTACTGCAAAGCCAAGGTGTTCCGCTGCCTTTAGGAAGGATTCTGCATGCAGGATGGTTTTAATTGATTGCTCGATACGAGAAAGGGCTATCTCATCGGTATACTTTAAATTCCAGTTGTTATGTCTTAGCATTTGTTTAAGGCTTAAGTGCAAAGCATATTTTAAAATATACAGACTATCTGGTTTTTCCTGTCTCCAATAAGCTAAATCAAGCTGTTGCTTGTCCCGGTAAAGCTGCGTAAATTGGTAGTATTCTTCACTAAAATCGTCATCGAGGATGGCTGCCTCCCCAAGTGCGCACTCGCAACGGAAAAACACAAGGCTTTGCTTCTCCTGCGAAGCAGTAGCAAGGTGAAAGCAACCCTGGAAAATACTGGGACTGTCCCAAATTGCCACTAAGATTAATGTTTCAATGATTACTGGTTCTTCAGTTGCTGCAGTCATGATTTGGCTTAAAAAAACCTCGGTTCTTTGGATACGCCAAACTCCAAACCCAGATATTTTTTATCGTTTAGGCTTGAGCACAGCAGATCAAAAGAAGCTGAGTAATCATCACTCTTTGGAATGATGATGTGAGCCATTTTTCTACTGGCATTGATTTGCTCATTTAAGGGTTTAAGGATGGTTTCGTACAACTTAATTGTAGCCGTCGCATCATCGTCTTTTTTTCTTTTCATTAAATTGATAAGGCAAGTCTCAGGATCCGTTTCAAAGAAAATTTTGATTTTAAATTCATGGCCAGATAAGTGTTCAAGCCGGTCGTTAAGGAACAAGCGATGGCCGACCAGTAAAACCAAACCTTCTGCACGTGCAAGATCAGCAAGTATTTCCGCGTGGCTCTCAGGTGAATCTTGCTCATAAATCATGGTTACGGGAAGCGAAATTCGTTTCCGTAACTCAAGGGCAAACTGTTTTACATTTGATTCTAAGGGACCGCAAATGGCAACCACAAACATAAATAATCCTTAGCAAATTAAGTGCGCGGATTTTAATCAGGGAGTAGATGGGAAGTCAAAAGATTTGCAATTGCTATCAGGAGTGGAGGAATCGCAACTCTTGCAATCTCTGCCTCAAGAAGTTATTCGCTAAGTTGTTCTATTTGAAGTCAAATTGATTTATTCAAGGCTTTTCTGTAAGATATGCATTTTTCGTTACGCGTGACTTCTCCGACGGGCCGCCCTTACCCGATAACAACAATAACAACTCGGTTGTGTCAGCAATCACTACGAGGCTGTCATGAAAGCAAAAATGTTATTGTTAAGTCTGTGTTGTTATTTGCATTACAAGTATCTGAGAGCAACACGCCGCCAAGACAATGATACCATCCGTATTAATCTCCAAGAAATGACTCTGAATGCTGAAATCCCTGCGAGCCAAACCTTGCATTAAATTGCAGACAGCTGTGATTTGATCCATTTGCTCGGGCTTAGTTTCGGCCTTAGCTCACTGCCGTTTTTTGCTGACCTAGAGCTTAATTGCTTCAACCAATGTACAGGTCAGCACTGAAATGGAGAGTGTACTTCGTCTTCTAAATAACTGCAGGGGGTACCTCTTTGGGAAATTAGCTGGGGGATAGACTGCCTATAACAGTTTGTTGGGACCTAGTTAAAGGTTTTTCCATATGCAGGAAGCTTTGTTTAATCAGCATCGATTCTTCTGACAGAATTATTTAGAGAAGAGCATATATCACCGGTGTTTATATGCTCTAAAATAATTAGGCAGCAGTTTTTTGTACAATGGGTCTTGCAAAATGCGGATGAGTTGAATTAGAGGTGGGCGATAATGTATTGAGATTCATTTTTCCAATTAACCCGCGATGAATACCTTCAACCACTGCTTCGACCAGTGTACTGCAATTAAAAGTTTCTCGAATGTTCTTTAAGTATTTTTCCACTGTATAAGGACTGATTTTAAGCATTTGCGCGATTTGTTTTCCTGTATTTCCTTGAGCGGCGAGCCATAAGCATTCTCGTTCACGCATGGAAATTGAACTTTGATCAGAATATCCACGTTTGATGATTGCATGTCGAAAATGTTTGTTAGTTAATATGAAGGAATATTTGTATTTAGGATTACAAAATTCAATTAATTCTAAGAATGCATCAACAAATGAGGTGCAAAAATTTTCAAAAGAACGTACCGTCTTGTCATAAAAAGATTGGCTGTCTTCAGTAGGAACGCCTCGTATAGCACTAAAAACAAAAGTACATTCCGCACAACGCCTAACAAGGTTATAAACAGGGTAAATCTTATATTCTTCTGCAAGCATCGCTCTCAATCTAGGCGAAATGCACTCCCCTTTATTAGTTAACAGATAACCCTCGCCCGCATGCTCAATCATTTGAGGTGTGTAATTATAATCCTCTTTGTAGAGTTCATCCCGATAATAAGCTTGGGTCACAGGATAAACATTTGACAAAATAAAAGGAGTACCATCGTTAAAAATCACATACATTACAAAATGCTTAAGGCCTATGCTTGCAAGGGGTTTACAAACATCATCAATTTGTTTTTTGTAGGCGAGACTAAGAATGTAGGGTACGTCGTTCATGATAAATCCATTTCTCCTTTAAATAATTCTTTCTAAATTAATCCTATAGGAATCTAGCTCACGTTGAATTCGGTCTTAGATAATAGCCAGCATTCAACGAGGTTTATTTCAGCAGAATTATTAATTTCCATAAACAACTATAAATACAGCTTTTAAAAAAATAAAATAAAAAAATATAAATTTATGGATTTTTTATTAGGCAGAATGATTTAAGTAAAGAAGACATGCAAACTCGTCAAGAATTCGGCTTCTGGACATAATCCAGATGGATTATTGTGGACTACCCTATAACTTTCGAATACATTAAGCCTCTAACCTGAGGCATCTAATGGATGCCGGTGAGAAGAGGACGAGCTGCATCTCTTGATCTTAAATATTTTTTAAGACTACACAGCATCAGATTCGGACGACAGTATAAAGAGGGGTTAAATGAGAAAAGGAATTTTGAGTTGGTATAGAAAATATCTTGCGATTCCTCGATGTTCATTATTGCTGCTGCCTATTATTGTTGTAAGCTCCTTAATTACCGCTTCATGCATGTGCATAGCCTTATATTTAACCAAAGTTAAACATTTTTCTATTCTTGATATAGGTGAAACGGTCTCTATTTATTATACGGGTTGTTTTATAGGTTCGTTTATAGGAGGGGCTTTAACAACTAAATATTCATCAATTAATCTTTCATGCATTTCTAGTCTTTTATTAGGAATAATATTCATTAGCTTACTGACAGTTGATGATTTGTTAAACATAAAAATATGTATGCTTTTCGTAGGAATATTAGTTTATGTTTTAACGATAAGTAATCTGAAGAACTTTCTTAAACCTGCTAACGATAAAAATACAAAGCTAAAGCTAATAAGTGTCGAATTAATAGTATTTAACATAAGTTATTCTGTTAGCACTTCTGTTTTATTGGTTCTCTCTATTCATCAAATCAAGTTAGTTCTAATTGCAATGGGACTCTCACTGATTGCTATAGGAGGATTAACTTTTAAGATTTTAGCATCTAATTCTCTTTTCATTGTGAATAAACACCACGAAAAGAAGCCAATGTTCATTCTAGCCAATTACAAAATTCTGTTAATGACATTAGCTAATGTAGCTTTAATAGGATTAATCTTTTCAAGTATAAAAGTTATCTATACTCCAACGATTCAACAAAGATTCGGTGGGAGTGGAGTGGCCGTAATTATTGCATCAATAAATCCATGGCTTATATTCCTAATTCAACCAATAGTGATAGAAAAAGTTAAAAACATAAATAATACTTTAATGATGGGATTAGGAGGCTTGGGTGTTGGTGTGGGCTACTGCTTTTTTGGTTTCTCTGCTGTATTTTTAACTTCCGCAATGGGTTTAATCATAATGACAATAGGAGAGATTTTGTTTTCCCCACTATCAAAATCGTTAATTATTTCTCAATTTAATTCAAATAGTGATGGGTTGGCACTTGGCATTTGGAGGAGTGTTTTTATGGGCAGTGGTTTTGTTGGACCTGTTATGTCTGGTTATTTAGCCGAGCAATACGGAAATATGGTAGTTTGGAAGTTATGTGGTATTCTTGGATTAATTTGTTTCTTATTGTCTATTTCTATTCATAGAGGCGAAAGGTTAGCCCAAGCATTATCACCAAAAAACGCTTTTTAAGAGAATATGGAGAATGTATGCAGTTAATATCAATATTAGAAATGTTAGCTGAGAATAATCAAGTTAATAATGAGGTAATTCAAAGTTATCTAATTTCAAATAGTTTAAAAAATTCTGAACAGATTCGAAAAATATTAAATCAAGAGTTAGGTATGTCTACTCCCATGGAATATTTTGCATGTGAAACTCATGTAGCATTCTAGACTATTGAGATTCCTTTGAAACGATTAACAATAGCAGGGACAGGAATAAAATTCCTGGCTCACCTAACTACTGAGGTAAAGGGGATTATCAAGTCTAGCTCATGTGTGCTTTATCTTTTAAATGAACCGGCAATGAAGCACTGGGTTTTAAATAATTCTAAAATTTCCTTTTCACTGGATGAAATTTATTACTCTTGCGAAAAGAGAATAGATGCATATGAAAAAATTGTACAAGTTGTTCTCTCCTACGCTGGTAAATATAATGACTTAGTTTTGTTAATATATGGTCATCCCCTTGTATTCTCTTCAGTTGCAATGAAATTAATTGAGCAATGCTCAAACAGCGAAATGCAATTATCGGTACTGCCTGGAATATCTGCTTTGGATTGTTTACTTGCAGATCTGAGGATAGATCCCGCAGGAGCAGGGTTGCAATGTTATGATGCCACTCTTTTTATAAATAAAAATGTGGAATATTCCTCTAGTGCGCATTTGATACTATGGCAAATTGCCATAGTAAACGAAATTAAAATTATTAAGGGTGAAATTAATAAAGTTACTCAAAAAACTGGGCTAAGCTATTTAAAAAAAATTTTATTAAATAAATATTCAGCTAATCATCCATTAATCCTTTACGTAGCTGCATTATATGCTGGAGTTTCATCTGAGATCATTGAGCTTGAGCTTGATTCATTAGAAGAGATTGAGATCCCACGTTTAGCAACTTTATATATTCCACCCTTATGTAGTTGAGCACATCTTAATACATCCTCTTAAAAATTTGCCTTCGTGACAAAATCTTAGACTTAGTGTTTCCAGAGAGCTGTATAAGAATCTGTCATCAAAGGTTGGGAGTAAAGCGGAATTTAATATGAAATTGCTACCACATGGTACATTATGAAAATACTCAAATTTTACAAGTCTTGCCATCTCCTCGAGAGTTGTTCCGCTTAGCATATTATTAGGAAAATGCAGTGCATCAATAAAAGAAGGAAGTATATAGTCCAGAAACTTGAGTTCTGAATTTGCACTGGTTCTATCATTTCTTTTAATTAAAGAGCTTGGCATGGTTGGATGTTGGAGCGAATAATAAACAGGAGTTTTATCAATTTCATATTTAAATTTGTATGGGATCATGAATGTTGGATGGCTATCTAATTCGTAGTACTTAGTAAAAGCATTTTGTAATTCTCTTAAGGGCAATGATCGATGATCTGTGGCAGGTATGTACCCCGGCACTTCACCCAAACAAATTTTCATTAAATGAATAGCTGTATTGGTTATGTAGGAATTAGATGTAATCAAGTTGTTATTTTTTTGCGTTTGAGAAAAGAATAGTTCATAAAACGTGCTATTCGATTCAAATTGGTGTGAAATTCTATCGTGATCCATAATAAAAGATTTAAGTTCAATCCAGGCGAGATCCTGCGAAATTGAATTTATCCATTTTTCAGAAAAATAAAGTAAACAAACGCGCCAATCTGACTTAATTACTTCACTGTTAACGATAGTTTTAAAAACGTTAGAATGCTCCGACAGCTTTTTTGGTGCATTGATTTTTTGCTTAATTGAATTGCTTAATTTAACAATATTACTGTAGTTACTGATACTTGGAATCAAAAATGCAGTTTTTGAACCTGAAGAAGCTTTTAAAATACCATTGGGGGAGTAGTTGCGTGTAGATTTTCTATTAAGAAGAATAGATTTATTAAAAATAAAGCCCGGACTAGCAATATCATACGGGAAAATTTCATGATCAGTTTCAATGAAGTATTCAATCTCATTTTCTAAAATCATCCCCAGGGGGGAGGTATACTTACCATATCCTAAATCATTAACAATTTGCTTAGGTAAATTTGCATCCGTTAGCTTACAGAAACCTCCATCCATCATTGGAAGATAAGAACTTTGTGTATCACCTTTTAACATACCATAAGGTAAGTAGAGTAGATACAACGGGTAATCTTTGCCAGGAGAGAGTTTGTTAACCAATTTAGCAAATTCAGGACATGCAATTTCAACGCGTTTATGAATATCTTCCCAAAGAACTCTAACAACGCCATTTCTTAAATCAATTTCCGTATACATATAACATTGCTTATAGTGAGGATTTTTAAGTCGTAAATTTATTCTCTTGAATTGAAAAGAATTTTTTATTGTACAATTGCAACCTTGCTATGGAAACATTTATGATAACACATATGCCCACTCCCGCCCACAGCTAGTCTAACCCCCGAAATATACAGTTAAAACAATAAGCTGCGATTTAATTTTTCCATGCAGTATTAAACAAAATTGTTTTGGATAAACAGGCAAAGGTACTTGATATTGGTTGTGGTGGTGGCGAAATCACGCGGGAAATGGCTCTGAGGGTTAGCCATGGTCAGGTACTTGGGACGGATGTATCTCCGCAGATGGTCAATTTGCCTTCAATAAATTGGCCCATCAAAGCAATTTGGGGTTTTTGCAGATGGATGCAATGGATAATGGATTTAGTGATGAATTTGATGTGGTAACTTCCTTCAATTGCCTGCATGGGGTAGGCGACCAGCGAAAAGCCTTGCGCGGCATTTGTCAGTCGGCAAAGCGTGGCGCTCAAATTATTCTTCTTTTCCCATAAAAAATCAGAGTACCACCATGTGCTTGAGTCTTTATGTGCCCAAGAGAAATGGAGCGGTTATTTCATGGATTTTACGGAACCCAAGTTCGGAAAACTTTGGTCTTAAAATGGCCATTCACTCCTCAAACGATTCAAAATCATCTTCCAGAAGAGCGTCATAATCCCCTTTCTTTTCCTTCTTTTCCTCAATTTTTGTATCCAGATCCCGAAATAAAGCGTCCACGTCTTCAACGGGTTGATCTTCATTGCGTTCTTGCCGCTCTCTTTTTATTTTTTGCAAGGCATCTTTGGATAAAATAGTCATAACTCCCTCGTAATACCAAGCCCTTTCTAAAAAGGATAGCATGTAAGCAGGATTTATACTTTTATCCGGGCAGTATTCAAGCTAACATTGCTTTCTAATTGTCTTGATAGAAGATGGTATGCGCAAATCAAGTCTCTTTGAACAAGTTTTGGCTGAAATCGATGGCGCTCTACGCACTCTATTACCGCCAAATCCACGCATTAGTAAGCGGCTGACCCCTGGAAATGCGGTTGCTGACGTTAAACTTGGGGTTGATGAACAATCACATGTTGCCGGACTGATGCGGGTGAACCATGCTGGTGAAGTTTGTGCGCAAGCTTTATACCGCGGCCAAGCTTTGACGGCAAAACTGCCTGAGGTAAGGGAGCAAATGGCCAATGCGGCAGAGGAGGAGGTTGATCATTTGGCGTGGTGTGAGCAAAGGTTGCAAGAGCTTGGCAGTCAGCCCAGTGTGCTCAATCCATTGTGGTATATGGGCTCTTTGATGCTTGGTATTGCTGCCGGTGTTGCAGGGGATCGCTGGAGCCTTGGTTTTCTTGCGGAGACCGAATTGCAAGTATCCAAGCATTTGCAAAGCCATTTGGAGCGCTTACCGCCAAAAGACAATAAAACCAAAGTTGTTTTGGAGCATATGCATGAGGATGAAGCACATCATGCGGACATGGCCATTAAAGCAGGGGCTGCCGAGCTGCCTCCGTTCATTAAGCAGCTGATGCAGTGGGCGTCGAAAATCATGACTCGTACCAGTTATTACTTCTAAGATGATTACTTTATTACTAATCCTGGCTGGTTTGGCACTGGTTTTATTAAACGCCTTTTTCGTGGCCGCTGAATTTGGCATGGTGAAATTGCGACAAACGCGCGTTGCCATCATTGAGGAGCAATATCCATGGCGTGGAAGTATCCTTGCCAAGGTGCATCGAAATTTGGATGCTTATTTATCCGCTTGCCAATTGGGGATTACTTTAGCTTCACTGGGCTTGGGGTGGATTGGTGAGCCGGCCTTTACGCGCTTGCTTTCCCCGGGGTTTGCCTGGTTAGGCTTGGAAAACCCGGCTTTGAATGAATTCATTAGCTTTATTCTGGCTTTTTCCCTGCTTTCTTTTTTACATATTGTGGTCGGTGAGCTTATGCCAAAATCTTTGGCCATTCGTCAGAGTGAAGCGATTTCCCTGTGGACCGCTGCCCCTTTATATGCTTTCTACTGGCTTATGTATCCTGTCATTTGGCTTCTTAATAATTGTTCAAATTTTCTTTTAAGGCAGCTAGGCCTGGACGTCGTGCACGAAGGAGAGCAATTTCACTCCAGTGAAGAGATTAAAATGATTTTGCAATCCAGTGAGGTTCACGGCGAATTAAGCAAGCAGGAAAGTTCCATTTTGTCGCAGACCCTTGAATTAGGTGACTTGCAAGCCATGGATGTCATGCGCTCGGTTGAAGACATGGTCACACTGGAGACCCCCATTAGCAGCAGCCGATTAATAGAAATACTCAATGAATATCGCTATAGCCGCTACCCTGTTTATGATAGGGCAAAAAAACAAATTATCGGGATTTTGCATGTAAAGGATTTACAACCTTTGTTGCAAGAAGCAACAAGCAAAGCCGAGTTATCATTAAGAGAAATTACAAGGCCTGTGCCGAAAATTTCCTATCGCTTGCCCGCATTGACTTTGTTGCGCCAATTTCAAGCAGGGATGCCTCATTTTGCCTTGGTTTACGGCCGGCGTGGCGCCATAGTAGGTTTCTTGACTTTAGATAACTTATTGCATTTGGTTATTGGTGTTATCAAAGATGAATTTCATAACACCCAGGACGAATGGACTATCCATGAGGATGGCAGCATTACCGTAAAAGGAGATTGCCCTATTTATACGCTCGAAAGAGCCTTGCAGCGCGACTTGATACTGGAAGCGGAAGATGAGGAGCAAATGGCCACCATAGCAGGCCTAATTATTCACAAATTGGGGCGGGCGCCAAAAGAGGGCGAGACGATTACTTTCCCTGATTTTGTGGTTACTATAGAACAGGCGCAGGGCGCTAGAATAAATCAGGTAAGAGTCAGACCTGTTGTGAAAAAGGTGGAATAACTTTCAAGGAAACCAGTCGCACTTTGACTCATCGCAGCACTACTAAGGATAAAAATGGCGTCAAGTACTTTGTTTATCTTATCTGTAGTATTAATTGCCTTTCTCTTTGACTTCATAAATGGTTTTCATGACGCAGCCAATTCCATTGCAACCATCGTCACCACGGGGGTTTTGTCGCCTCGACAGGCGGTACTTTGGGCGGCATTCTTTAATTTTATCGCTTTTTTGATTTTTAACCTTACGGTTGCCAACACCATCGGCAGCGGTTTAATTGATGGCAGCATTGTTAATGTGCAATTGATTTTTTGCGCGCTTATTGGTGCTATTTTTTGGAATATCGTTACTTGGTACTATGGTTTGCCCTCAAGTTCTTCCCATGCCCTGATTGGCGGGTTAGCCGGTGCGGCGCTGGCGAAAGCCGGAATCGGTTCACTGCAATTCGCTGGTTTCATGAAAGTGCTCGCCGGCATCTTCTTCTCACCCGCTCTGGGCATAGTAATGGGGTTTTTATTTTCTTTCTTCTTTTCCTATCTTTCAACAAATTACAATGAGCAGAGGTTGAATAAACTATTTAGGGGATTCCAATTGGCTTCCTCTGCTTTTTTGAGCCTCACTCATGGCGGAAATGATGCGCAAAAAACCATGGGAATTATTGCGGTCCTTCTTTTTTCCTCGGGTTGGCTTGAGGGGCAGTTTTACATTCCATTCTGGATTGTTGTTTCCTGCCATTTTGTCATCAGCCTGGGAACTTTAACGGGGGGCTGGCGAATCGTTAACACCCTGGGTAACAAAATCACCCATTTGAACAGCATGCGCGGTTGCGCGGCAGAAACTGGGGCCGCAATTATAATTTTTATTGCGACGGAGGGTGGTATTCCAGTTTCCACAACGCATACCGTAACTGGATCAATTGCCGGCGTAGGATTAATCAACGGCCTTAAGGAAACTTACTGGCCCATTCTCAGACGCATTTTTTTATCCTGGTTACTGACTATTCCTGCAGCAGCTATGGTTTCAGCAGCCATCATGCTTGGCATTCAGTAGCTATAAGGGCAATTTCAGCACCCTGTCTTAATTTGCGCTATGCTAAATACATGCCATAGTCAGAGGTTTATGATCATGAAAAAACCAGTTGCGCAACGCGAAAAAAGCAAAAAGCTTTCAAAGCAGGATTTAAGCAAAGCCTCTGGCGGTAATAGAAATTCCCCCCCACCGCCAAGGAATAGGGTTCCTATTGAGTTGGATGATCGTTTTCCCAAGATGAAAGAGTAGTGAAAGGGTTACAGGCACACATTAGCATTTAAGCAGAAGTGGAATCGCTTTGTTTAATAATGCTTAATTTCTGCGTTTTCTGCGTTTTAAGTTGTCCGTTACTAAATGTTTTTTCAGCGAAAACTATTTCTTCTTGGCTAAACAATAGGATGCTTGATGCATTAGTACCATAGGCAAATGTGGGTAAGTCAAGAAAAATGGAGCTTAAGCCTATTTCCAACTCATGGTTCCCGGGATTGTTTAATTGATCATTGGGCGCCTGCATGCGGTCTGAAAGGATGGGAAACAACAGTGAAATAAGTCCTTCTGCCTCAGTTTGTTTAAGGAGCAAAGGATTGATTGTTTCATACAATTCCTTTGCACGATTTACTTTAAACCAATTGCTATTGAGGAAGTGATTGCTAAGGCCATAAACACCCGAGGTTAATTTGAGCAGCTGCTGGTTGAAGTTATTGTAGTAGTAAATTTCATTTAAATTGCCGGCGATTAAATTAAAGCGATTGTATTGCTTGGCCACAGGTTTAAGTTGTTCAAAAAACTGTCTTGGCGAATCAGTTTTGCTGAGTAAAAAGTCTTTGACAAGCCAACCGCGAGATCGTTTTGAACTTTGCTGTTCCCCAGGCATGCGGAAATTGGTGACCAGTCCAAAATGGGCTTGCCTGTTCACCCCCAGCCAAGTTCCATTCTGCAGCAAATCCCGGCCAGAGAAAACATCAGGATCTTCTGACCAGAAATCGGCTGCTGAACTTGCCCGATGATAAAATTCATCCCGATTCGATAAGATTATCAGTGGAAATAAGGGATGTTGCTCTATAGCAATCAGTGCTAAACACATAAATTTTTAACTCTCATACCCAGAATAGGGGCGAATTTATTTCCTTACATTGCTAGCATAGTTCATCATCAACAATTAGGTATGGCGACCTGGGACGCTGAGACTTTATGAAGCAGTTTGTAACGCTGTTTACCGGCGAAGATGGCAATTCATATTTCAAAGATGAGACTTTAGATATTGAATCCGAGCAACCATTGGGTTCCTATTCTCAAAAAATTGCCACCAAGGCCATGATGTTTCGCCAGTTTAAGCCGGGCGCTCATTTCGATTGGCATAATGCACCACAACCGCAATACATTATTTATCTTGAAGGCGAAGTCGAAGTGCAGGCCAGCGGAGGTGAAGTTCGGATCTTCAGGGCGGGGGATGTGTTGTTTGCCAAAGATTTAACAGGCAAGGGGCACATAACTAAAACACTTACTGAGGGTTCATCAATAATTGTGACTACAAGGGACTAACAGGCAGTCTGATTGAAACTCAAGCCTGGAAACAGAAGCTATAATTAGACGTATTGGAAAAAAACCAGAAAAATTATGGCGCTTGGGCAATTAAATAATAAGCAATTAGGAATAATTTCTTCGCTGATTTCTTTATTGTTTTTAATTGCGATAGTTGTCATGTGGTTAATCATTAAATACCATCAATACCCAACATTCCCCAATAGAGTCGATTCCCTGGAGCAGCTTGGCCAAAAAATCAATGAATACAATCAGCTTTTTTCCGGGCATAAGCAAAAACCCACCTACATACCCACAGGCCTATTCATTCAATCAATGGAGTTTGATAATGCCAATACTGTTTTGGTCAGTGGTTACGTTTGGCAAAAATATCCCAACAACCTGCTGCCCCCTGAAGAGGGGGTTGTTTTTCCAGAGTCAAAGGTAAGAATATGGTGGGCTAGCGCCTATCAACTTAGATTCGATGATTATCAAGTTCGCGGCTGGCAATTTGGGGGAGTCCCAATATTTCAGGATTTTGATTATTCAAATTATCCTTTTGATATTCAAGTCATTTGGCTGCGCCTATGGTCTCGCGAATTTTACAAGAACATCATCCTTGTTCCTGATTTGAATGCCTATCAATCAACCAAGCAAAAGCTCCTGGGGCTTGAAAAGAATATTGTCGAAGTCGGGCTTAAATTTGAAGAAAGCTTTTTCAGTATGGAAAAGCTGAATATGGACAGTAATTTTGGCATTAAGAATTATCGCTATACGGAAAACTATCCCGAACTGTATTACAACATCATCGTTAGCCGCTATTTCATTGATGCCTTTATTCATTATTTATTGCCGGTCATAGTGATATGGAGCATTTTATTTTCCCTGGTAATGATGACGAGAACCAAAGCTGAGGAACGCCAAAAACTGGGCTTATCAACCATTGGGATTATATCGGCCTTGGGTGCGGCCTTTTTTTCAATATTAGTGATAAATGCCAACTTAAGAAGCCAATTTCCAGGCCAGCCGATACTCTATATTGAATTGTTCTACGCAGTGACTTACCTGGTTATTAGTCTGATAGCAATCAATGCGTTTATAGTAACCGGCCAAGATAAAATACCAGCCTGTTTGAAATGGCGGGATAATCTACTTCCCAAGCTGCTATTTTGGCCAGTTATTTTAGGCTCTTTAGCGCTATTAACGTTCTTTAGATTTTTTATGTGAAAGCAAACGCCCAAATATGGGCTTGTTGAAAACATCCTTCTTACTAAGCCCTGCCTCATGAATTTCGCCCGCAGCAAGCCAATCATCCAGGCTATGCTTGCTCAAGAGACTGAAAAAAATATAACAATTCAGGATTGGTTTGATGAGTAACTACACCACTCCATGCTTATATTGGCTTTCAAGGCGTTCATCCGCCTTTAGTTTTGCAGCAGAAACGATGTTAAAGAAGGTAAGGCATTGATTTTGATGGGCCCAGACCAGCTCTTTCATTTCCTTAGTGGTTAAATAAACTTTAGATTCCCTGTTTATTAATTGCCTTAAATCATCCCGATATTTCTCAATTGCACACTTCAAATCATTATTATGAAAAATGATTTGCAGTTCTAATCGTTTCGCCTTGCATTCATTGATTAAATTAATGAGACCGATCACAAAAGCCTCCCGATAAGCTTTACTAGTGTGGGCAAGGTCAGCTAAATGGGAAAGATTAAGGACTCCTAGATTAGAAGGCAAAAAATGGGCAATATTTGCAAGCTCATCGCTGCTCATCACGCAACCTTCTAAAGAAAGTACGGACAATTGCTTACTCTGGCTTAAGCTATTCTTCATCTTAGTAAAAAGCTCGGGCTTGGTGCCTGCCCATCTAAAATGAGTGAGGGTTTGGTTTTTTTCCAGCATCGAATTCAAATGATGCTCCGCTGCCTTTGAAATTTCGGAGAAGCCGACCAGCTCTAAGGCCTGCACAGAATTATTGGCGATTACTGATTCAAAGCCTTCGGCCTCATCCAAAGGATTACCAGCCATGACCTTGAAAATGCAGCTTAACCATTGCAAATCAGCGGGGTACAGTAGCCCAGAAAGGAATTCAAAACTTAATTGTGAAATGCTTTTGTTCTTCTGGAGGGCTTGAGCTAAGGGTAAAAAATTTAATTCCTCCTTAAAGGCCAGCCTAAGTTTTGCAATTGCGCATTGCGGTTCAGTTAACAGTTCGGCTATTAGTGCAACATGTTCATCTTCAAACCATCCAGCAACCTCCAATCCAATGATATTAGGATTTCCCTCGATTGTCCTCAGAATATCATTGAGAAAAATAGGCTCCACATTCCAGATTAGAATGGATGTTTTATATTTACGCCCACTCACTATCTTTTGCAATGATGCAAGGTAAATAGCCTTATCTTCTGGCTTATCAGGGAATGGGGTAATAATTACAGTAGCCGGGGCGGGGTCGAGCATGAAGCTTTGTGCATCAGCCTCGAAAGAGCGCCGATAATTAATAGCATTAATCAAATAATAATCCATAGAAGCCTCCTTTAATAAAAGGTGCATTATAAGTCGTTATTAATACATATTTTCATTCCACAGTTGCCTACACCCAATGGTCAAGAATTGCAGAACTGGCTTCAGTTACTTAATTCCACATGGTCACCCATAATTAATGATGATAGGATTTAATTGGCCATAACTTAGGAGCTGTCTTTTTATTGAGGTGGCTTGAACAACTAATCAGATTGTATCAGCTACCCTGGGAGCAACGACCCTTATGTAGCAAGAAGCAATTTTGATTTAATTGCCAAAAATCTATCTGCTAGAAAAATTATAATTTCTAATGGAGGCATTTAAACTCATTCCCTCAGTTACTAAGGCAATTAAAATCCTTGCTAAGAATAGATCATGACCAACTTATGTAGTTTTCTTGGCATCCTTGGTTGGGGCATTTCATGATGTTTAATGAAAATATTTTTGATTTTAACTAAATCACTAAAAGCGCCTGTTTAGCAGAGTAACCAATGTCAGCCTCCTCAATGTTGCTAACCACATCGCCTACGTTAAGCTTAAATAAGGCATGAATATTGGCTGCCTGTTTAGTGGCGCTAGCCTCATGGGGTTTAATTTCAACCGAGAAAGGCGCGTGATTTGTGTCGCATCCTCCATTTAAACATCCTTCACAGGCCAAACCTGCTGATGACCCAGTGGCTTTTCTCCAAAACATTAATTGATAACTGCTAAAGCCATCATCCTTCCCAAGGCTAGCTATGTCTAATTTCTGGGGGGATTTTTTGATGGTCACATTCAATTCCTCAATATCCATATGCTCTTTTGCTAAGTAATTGCCGAGGCTCTGCTCTTTGCCATTTTTCAGCCTGCCCACCAAGCTAAGTGCTTCTACATGACTTTGGCCGGCGGCCAGGCGAGAAATGCCATGCACCAAAGCGATGAGGGGTGAAAATGCAATGGTGGTAACCACACTAATAGCTACGCGCGCAATGAAAAGTGGAATATTAATTAAAGCAACAGGTAGCAATAACACAGTGGCCAGAAAGTTCCTATGAGCATTTTCAAAACACCATAGCATTAAAAACAATAAACCTGCCGCTGCATATAAAGTCAGATAATCGAAGATTCCTGAATGAGGTTTTCGCGACAGAATGGGTGCCTTTCCTGCGAACGCATTGTAGGTATCCCAAAGTTTTTGCAGAAAAGATGTGCGCAGAGTCCGGGCATGAGGAAAGGTTCTGCTTTCAAATAATTCTGTTAAGGGAAAATGCGGATCATAAGCCATAGTCAAAAATTAGGGGGCAGGAAAAACGCAATTTTATATGATTTATAATTGAACAGCAATGTGGATTTTGTAAGTGTGAGAGCAAACGCCATGCTAATTTGGTGCTTTGTACTAAGTGGATTGCTAATCTTGGACGCTGCTTCTGGAAGCAACTTCCGGGACAGGGCTCACCCTATGGCCTTATAGTTCCATTTCTCTTTTTAATGTGATTCTCTTTTAGCACGTTCGCTCAAAAAGAGTTTAGCCTATGGTCTCGTGATTCCTAACAAGGTTTGGTAAATGGCTGTCAAGACGACAAGGGCTGATGCACCAATTAAGTGCTTTTAAAAGAAGCAGCTTATTTTAATTTGTATTCGCGAAAACGACCATATTCTTTATATCCTAACTGTCGATAGAGCGGATAGCCTTCGCTAGATGCCTGTAAAACAGCGATGTGGTAGCCGAGATCTTTTGCTCGTTTTAAGCGATATTCCTGCATCGCTCTACCATAACCTTTCCGGCGTGCGAAAGGGGCCGTTGATAACCAATGTAATCCAGCAACTTGAGCAAAATAGCAGGATAAACCCCGCACTACAGGCTTTCCATCCACATAGCCCACATAATATTCAATTGGATCATCGTCCGTTAGAATCGAGGCTATCCATGAAAAATAGGTTTTGAAAGCCGCCTCATCGTTAGCAAGGACTCGTGCAAAATCGCGTAAGGTCTTTTCTTCTGTTGCGCGAACAATAGTTAGTTCCGGCATTGAAAGCAGGTCACCATCCCATGCATCTAAATCAAAATACATGGCGCAATTATTTTCTGTATTCTCATAACCTTTGTTTTCTAAGTGGCTTGATAGATCATCAGGCTTATCATTAGGACTAATCCACCAGGAAAATGGGCTATTTTTTTGATGGAAGTAATCCGTTACTTCTGAAATCTTTTCATCTGCATTGGCTGATGAAAAATCAGCATCCAGTGCATAATTAAAGGTGTCGTCTGCTAACGTTGAATTCACTAAAGTAAAACCTGGCACTCTGAGCAGTTCAACCTGACTTAAATATTGAGCAAAATGGGTCATATGGACATTTAAGTTGGCTTCCATTGCTTTTACCAGCTTTTCATGGGTCCAGTCTTTAGCCCTAGCGCCGGTGTTTTGTGGTAAGTAATCTCTTTTTCTCCCCTCCCATAACTTTGCTTTGGCATCAATCTCTTGAACCAATTTGTCTTTTCCGGAAACATAAGAATAGATATCCTCCGCAAACTGGGAAGCTAACTGAATTTTAAGCTGTGCATAGCTATGAGCCACATGAGGATGTTGGCTGACGTAATCTCTGAAGTTTACATGGCGCTGAATTTGAGGACTGCCTCTTTCATGTAAATGCAGATGAAAACGAATTACTGAGCCCTGTCGCTTTGTAAAAAAGCTCACGTGAGGAATAATTTGCCGCCGAAGGTGATCATAATTCAAGCGGGTCAGTTGTTCTGATATAAAATGAATATCATCTGCGTTTTCAAGCACCAGCAGTATATCAATGACCGGCTTTGCCGGCATGTTATGAATACTGGTACTGCCGATGTGGTATATTTCCTTAAGGCATTCACCCAAAGCTTTTTGAATTCGATTGGCTTCATCTTTAAATAGATGAGGCCACTGTTTGTCATATGGAACAACTTCCACCTTGTCTCGACTGGCGACCTTTCCTGCGCTTTGACTCATGACCATTTTCCCATGCATGTATAGCTGCTAGCTTATAATTTGATTGCCCGAGTTGCTATCATTGCTGGCAGAAATTTTTCAAGTAGGGTGTGGTGATGGGTGCTCATCTTCATAAAACCCGGATAACAGAAATCCCGCTTCTAATTGCCCGCTGATTTGGCTGGATAGACTGTGACCAAAAACAAGGGCTTCTTATGTTCTATTTTGTCATTAAGTGTCTCTTGAGAAAGATCTTTAATATCCGCATAGGGTAGAGATACTGGGGTCTTAATAAACCTTGTGCTTCCCATTCTTTTTATCAAAAACAAAAAGCACAGGAGTATAAAAACTGGCCAACAATACTCCTTTGCTCCGTA
The DNA here is from genome assembly GCF_900637635.1 of Legionella jordanis. Lineage (NCBI taxonomy): Bacteria > Pseudomonadati > Pseudomonadota > Gammaproteobacteria > Legionellales > Legionellaceae > Legionella > Legionella jordanis. The sequence continues at coordinate 3,076,081 of NZ_LR134383.1, read as the reverse complement.
ACACCCTGTAGCATTCTTACCAGACTGGTTTAACATTGGATGCGTATAAATTGGATATTGGTGTGAACAATGCATTCAAAAGAAGAATCGCTAATCCCTTTTAGTTCACACATATCGCCCTGAATGGTTTTCAGTGATAAATCATTTCGTTTTACGACGTAGAGATCTTATTCTAATTGTTTTTCAGAACAATCAAAAACGGTGACATTGGCGCCTGCTGCGGCCAATATGGGTGCCTGTTGCCCGCCAGCAGAGGCTAAACACAATATGTCTTTACCTCGGATATTTTTTGGAAGCCAGCTTTCGGGAATCGGTTTTTTGGTAATATGAACATCCTATTTTCCTTTTTTTGCAGCTTCAATTAGCTCTGAAGAAACAGGTTTAGACCAATCATGTTGTAATAAAGCTTGCTGATCCCAAGCTGCTTCGTTATGGGAAAGGATGTTAATTAGCTTGAGTTTGGTTTTGCATCTGACATGTAGCCTGCGTCAAAGGCGCTTAGAGAGGGGGAATGAAGAAACTGGATTTGGCTCCCCGGACAGGACTCGAACCTGTGACCTAATGATTAACAGTCAAATAATATTCAATTTCAAACTATATCAATTAATTTCATTTTATATCATAATTTATTGATATTTATTTATTTTTAACAAATATCTATTTCAAATATTTACATTGAATATCATCCCAGCACATAATTAAGTGTACCCCGAGGTGTACCCTATTCGACCTGATGATATGAGATTTTGATGAAAAATTTTACAGATACTTATATTAGAAATTTAAAGGCTAAAGAAAAGCGTTATGAAGAATTTGAAGGTGGTGGATTTGGTATCCGAATCACACCAAACAACGTCAAAACATGGATCTATCGTTACAAAATCAATGGTGTGACTACAAAGTTTACCTTAGGGCATTACCCTGCGATGAGTTTGTCGAATGCCAAAAGACGATTCCTTGAATTGTCACAAATGCGCAGAGAAGGAGTTGATCCTAAAACGGTGATACAAGCTCAAGAAGAACAGGACAATAATACAGTCGATAAATTGGCGCTGAACTGGTATACAAATTACATCGAAAAACATGTAAAGCGTCCTTTGGTAATCAAACGCCAAATTGATAATGATATCATTCCCTTGTTAGGCAAGAAAAAACTGGATGACGTGCAAACCAAAGATATTAGCGAAGCATTGGATACCATCGTCAAGCGAGGCGCAAGAATACTTGCCAATCGCACCTTAAGTTCCATTAAGCAAATGTTTAACTATGCAGTTAGCCGAGGGTATACGCAGTTCAATCCTGCTAGTAATATTCGTTCACGAGATATTGGCGGCATTGAAAAACCTAAAGAGCGGGTACTAACGCTTGAAGAAATCAAAGCTTTGTGGCTGTTTTTAGACAGTAATGTATCGCATATGTCTAGGCAAACTCGCATAGCAATTAAGCTCTTACTCCTCACTGGTGTGAGAACAGTTGAGTTGCGTCTTGCCAGTTGGCATGAAATTGATTTTGAGGCCTCTTTATGGACGATCCCCGCTTCGCACTCTAAAGGCAGCATCATTCACAAAGTCCACTTGAGCCAGTTGGCTAAATCACTCTTTTTGCAACTCAAGCCCTTAAGCCATTCCGATTACATACTCACTGGTGTTGATGGATTTCATCCGATAACGGAGAATGCTCTTCCAAGAGCGATAAAACGTATTCAAGAAAAGCTTGGCATACCAGATTGGACTGCCCACGACTTACGTCGTACTTTTGCTACCCAGCTTGGAGAAACCCTGCAAATTGATCCTGTGGTGATAGAAAAATGCCTTGGGCATAAAATGCCACGGATTATGGCGACTTATAACCGCAATGAAATGTTACCTCAGAGACAAGAGGCTCTTGATCGTTGGTCGGCATGTATTAATAATTTAATAACGAATAACATTGTATATTTAAACATAAAAAACATATAGTTGATGATTTTATTTACATGCGATATTTGGTAAATAAAAAAACACATCCATTGAAATGGAATTATGATGAATAAATTAATAAACATATATTGTGATGAAAGTTGCCATTTAGAGTCTTCAGTACTAACTACTGAAAATCGATATATGGTATTGGGGGCAATAGCGTGCCCAGATGAGGTTAAAAAAGAAATATTTCATAAAATTAAAGTCATTAAAAGTGAAAATAGCCTTAAAGAATACTCAGAAATAAAATGGACTAAAGTTACTCGTAATAAAATCACAGCGTATGAAGCATTAATAAATTACTTTTTTAGCTGTGAAAAGCTTTCATTTAGAGCAGTTATTATTGATAAAAATCAACTCCAGCATAATCGATTTAACCATACTCACGATCAATTTTATTACAAAATGTATTGGCAGATGCTTGAGTGGTTCATTGATCCTGAAAACTCTTATCATATTTATCTTGACATTAAAGATACCCATGGTTATTTAAAAGTCGAAAAATTGCATGAGGTTCTTTGTAATTCTCACCATGATTTTAATAAAAAAGTGGTTGCAAGAATACAAGAAGTGCGTTCACATGAAAATGTATTAATTCAGTTAGCTGATTTATTAATTGGCTCTATATCATACGCTAATCGATATCCTGAGGGTGGGCAAAGCTATGCAAAACAACAGATTGTAGATCTGGTAAAAGCCCATACAGGTCTATCTTTGATTCGTAGTACTTCTCTTGGTGCGCGTAAGTTTAATTTATTTAATTGGGAGGGGCGTTTGTGAGTCTGTACCCATTGCCTGATTTAATATTGTTTGAGAGTTTTGGTGGCAATTGGGATAGCTATCAAAATACCCTATACCAACTGTTTTTAAATAATATTGATCGTAAATTATCCTTTCTTGGCTTACCAATTCGATGTCGTTATTTTGAACCAATTTCAAATATGCATAGAAGTTTTTGGCATCTAGTTACTTCTGGCCCTCTTGATGATGAAGAAAGAATTATAGATTTCCGACGTTGTGAGAGGATTAATTGGATTCCACATCTAATTCAACGTAGCAATTGTTCTGAAATTTTATGCTGGGAGAACAAAAGAGGCTCAAATACAAACACTGTACTTTGGCTTCCTCCAGAACGATATATGATTGTACTTTCCAATCGCAAAGATTACTATTTGCTAACTACTGCTTATGTGCATGATGAAAGAAAAGGCAAAACGAATCAGAAAGAATCTGGCTTACATAGAGACCCCAGAAAAAGCTGAGGCCGCCTAGGCGACCTCGAATGCTCCTTCTACACTAAAGGTAGATGAGTTATCATAATTATAGCAGATTATACACTCTACATGTCAAATAATTTAGGAATGTCATGGATCTTAATGAATTGAAAAGCAAAGCGCTACAAAATCAAGAAGTTTTAGACGCTTATGAAGAACTCGAGTCCGAATTTGACGCCATTGATACTGCTTTAAAGCAAGAAAGCATGCCACTAAAGAAAAATGATAATGGATATAAAACGAATGCCATAGATTAATCTTATCAAGCGAAAATATATTCTTATTATCATTTGATATCATTCACTATCAACCTTATAAAACCTGTTGACACTATAAAATACCCACTTAAAATGAAAATGCCGCTTGGTTTTTAAGGATAATTTTTTGAATTTTTTATTCGCCAATGCTCATGAATTAGCAGCATTACTGGAGCTCCCCTACATACAAAGAGTAGTTTACCTGATGGGAATCCGCCCATACATGGACAGGCAAAGTTGTATCGTAGGCATCAAGCGCAGGATCAGTTATCAATCGTTGCGTGAAACGCTTTATGTCGGACCGATTGCAGGTGTTAAAACGGGCAGTCCAAGCCTCCAGCAAATGAAACGGGCTGTTAAATCATTAGAGCGTGCCGGACTTATTGAGATTCAGTCTACTGAAAGGCACTTGATATTGAAGTGTATTTATGCTGAATTGGATAACCCTGCTCCAAAGAAGGCCGTACCGAAGCCGAACCATAATCCCGACACAAACCCGACACAGGGAAATGTTGTAGAAATAGGGAAATCATGTGCATTAAGACAAAAACCCGACATAGCCAATAACCCTGAGGCCGACCCACCTCAGAAGTCAGAAGATAATAATTATATATATGTGTGTAGCAAATTTGAAAAATTTTGGAAAAGTTATCCACATCCCGTTGATAGGGAAGCAGCTTTTTATCAATTTAAAGAGCTTAATCCTAATGATAAGTTATTTGAAAAAATTATGACGGGACTATATGAGCAAATTGAAAGTTATAATCTTCAGGTAATGATAGGTGAATGGGTGCCGAAATGGAAATATCCATCTAACTGGCTAGCCAAAAAATGTTGGCAAACAGATCCGTACGTGTTTGAGCAATCATTACCAATTGTACATGACTTGGAAAATCAACAGATAGGCATTCAAGAGGACAGCAATCTAGATCATACTTAATTTCAGAGATGAGGGAAGCTCGATAAGTAATGCTTTGCACTTTGAGAAAGAATAATAACTTTTCTATCGTCTATTGTTTTCTGCGTCACTGCAATTTTCCAGCAGTGACGCAGAAAAATCACTTTAATATCCCCTAGTAAAATCAAGGTATTTCGCTATTTTGTCCGATCCCGCCTATCGGGATTGGACATATTGCGTTAATCGGGAGTAAGTATATGACTGGGTAGAAGTATCTGGTTTACTTGCGAAGGGTAAAAAGATTACATAAACTTTAAAATTGATAAATAACTCTAACAAAATATACTTTGACTAAAGATTATTTTAAAAAAATAAAAGAATATTACAGGAAGTTAACTCTCTTTTATTCTAATCAAGGTAAAAATGAGCGTGAGCGAATCAGTGTTGAGGTGTTTCTCAGCCTTCTAGGTATAAATTATTCAAAGGTAGATGTGATTTCAATTGAGGAACAAAATAATCCTGTTGATGTTCAATATAAAGAGTGTAGGTTCCAAATTAAAGAAATCCCGGATGATGTCAAAAGACATAGAGATATAAAACAAACTTATGAGGCATTAGAAAAAGCTGACAAAGACAAAATTGACTGGCCGATATCTGTTTATGATAAGTCTCCTTATCAAACGGCATGGAAAAGAGTTACAAATAAACTAGAACAAATAGAAAAAAGTTACTCTAATGAAGTAAAAAATGGGTTGGACCTGCTATTTTATATTACCAATACATCAACTGAATTATTCAATATTAACGATTTTTCCAGAGTTAGAGAATTAGAAAAGTATGGATTTCGGTCAGTATCAGCAGTGATTTGTGATAGGCAAGCAGTTATCTTATTTGTGACAGATCATTCACCTCCTGAGTTAAAAACTCACTTTGGAAAACTATATTTTTCTTCGTAAACTCTGCGTCACTGCAATTTAATGTGCAGTGACGCAGGAAAATCACCCTGATTAGGCTCAATAAAATCAAGGTATCTAGAGATTTTGTCCTGACGCCTGTCTGGCGCCAGGACAAAATTTTTATCTTTAACTGATTGTTTAGCACCTATCTATTTGCTATTTTTGAAATGAAGCATAACTGATGAGCCGCACAGGCGAAACGTCATTGACGTCTTATGCAAAGCCACTTTAACCCTTAACTTGTGGCTGGACGTTTAGTAGGGTAAGTAAAGGTAATAATTTTTAATAATTGTTTGATCAATTTAAAAAATATAGGAGGTAACTAATTAAAAAATAGCTGTAAACACGCGAGACCGTTTGCCTTATAACGGTTGATTTGCCCCCTATTTCGAGCAATATGGCATTGCCGGGTTTCAACTTTGAGTGAACCGCTCGACCAACACTAAACTCAGAACAGGGCAAATACGACTTTAAGACTGCATAATTTAAAATAATTGGTATATGGATAAATTTTAAAAGGAAGCCCTTAATGAGCGTTAATGCAAAACAATGGCTAATTCCACTCATTGTATTCATTATCTGTTTTATTGTGGTGATTTTATCTATAAACCAAATTATCAAATTGGCGCAACCTCATACAGGCTTAAGTACTAAAATACAAAGTACTAAATTCGATGAAGAAATTACAAATCTTATTAATAACCCTACAGTTTTAAATTACCAAATCCTTGAGAATAATCTACCCTCAAGTTTTCAGGGTGAATCGAACATAAAGGCACAATTTAATCTATTGCCCCAAATAAAAAACCTGCCCCCCATTGATCAAGATACAATTATTAGAGTTAAATTAGTTGAGTGGAAGGTTAAGCAACTTCAAGCTCAATTTAACACATTCGTAGTTCGTAATAATGAGCCGATTTTTTTCAAAACTTTCTTCTGGATATGGGGGTTTTTAATTTGGATAGGTTCTATTATTGGAGGAAAAATGTTAAATTTTCTTACTGACAAATATATTATTAATAGGTATTGGGGATAATTATTCAAATGCTAATATCTATTTCCTATAAGTGTTTTCTCAGTAACTATACTGCCCCTGCTAATTATAAAGCTTATGATCCGGATCAAACCAAACAATGAAGAAGATGTTGTCTATAAAGAAACCATGAACTCGGCCATGTTCATTCGCGCTAATTTCAAACTGATACGGTAGAATTTGTTGTAGTTGTTGATTTAATTGTGAAAACCCTCTAGGTTCGGTTGTATCGCTCCAGTTAATTTGATGAGCACGTAAAGATTTGGAGCGATTGTTAATAATTTCTTTTTGTGTCATTAAGCAAATACCTTTTAATCTTTCAAGCATCTTCTCAAAATATTTACTTTTTTTTCCATTTATGGAAAATTTTTGGTTATTTATATCAAGATATTTAAAAGAAAAATGAACTGAACTATCAGAAATCGATTCTTTTAATCCCTCTCTTATGGAGCCACTATTTTTTGATGGTTTGCTGTCATAAATTCTTTTGCTCATTTTCAGCTACTTTTTCTAGAAAATATTCTTTCATATCAATTTGACTTATTTCTGCACTTGAAGCCTCATCTATTGGCAAATTCCCTCGAGCTTTTTTCCATGGAGTGGTTTGATGGGTTAAATGCTCTAATTCAAAAGCACTATAGCTACCATAAACATCAATAACTTCATCTAAATGAGAGCGAATCTTTGGAGATAAATTGGGGAAGGATGGTTTTTCATCAATCAATCCATAGCCATATTGTTTAAATGAGTGATAAGCTGCTGGAATTACGGGGCCATGAACCCACGCTTCAATTTTGTCATCAAATAAGGGTTTATTATATAAAGCAAGATACCAACCTTGGGCGTAATACAATAGCTTTTGTAATTTTAAATTTGTTAGAGGCTCTCCATGCTCCTGAAAATATGAAATAATATAGTCAGCGATTTTTCTATATGAGGAAATCGACTCTTTATTCATTTGTCACCCGTTTCTATAAAGCAGGATAATTGGCTTTATTAATTATAGCAGAACCGATAATTCAGGGGGCAACTATAAAAACGTATAAAAAGGTGTACCCCAAAGTGTACCCGAGAATTTTTATAAGATATTTGAATTTCGCCAAAACCCAGACTGGATTTGGCTCCCCGGACAGGACTCGAACCTGTGACCTAATGATTAACAGTCATCCGCTCTACCGACTGAGCTACCGGGGAATGAGGGGGCATCTTAAATCTATTTTACTTAAGGATCAAGTGTAAAATTAAAATTTTTATTATTTTAGACCTTGAGAAGACCACTACAAGGCTTAATCGTCATTAAATATTCTAACGTCATTGAAAAACAGGCCAAATTTTCAATTGCTGCCTCTTCACAAGCTTTGTCAAAAGGCGGCTCAAACGAATGGCTATGAAGCCATTCGCCCATCAGTCATTTACGATTACTTACAAAAACGTTCCAAACGATCCATGGCATCCCGCAGAATGTCCATACTGGTGGCAAAAGACAGACGTATGCAACCTTCATTACCAAAAGCTGAGCCAGGGACCAATGCTAAACCAACTTCATTGAGCAGTTGATCGGCAAATTCGATGTCGTTTTTAAAGCCCCGTCTTGCAATGATTTCAGTCACGCTTGGGAAACTGTAAAATGTCCCATCCGCGGGAATCACTTCAACGCCAGGAATGTTGTGTAAGCGCTCGACAATGAAATCATGGCGTTGTTGAAAAGCAGCGACCATTTCCTGGACCGTTTCATCTCCACCGTTTAAAGCGGCCACAGAGGCTTTCTGGGCAATTGAACAGGGATTGGAAGTCGATTGCGACTGGATAGTCGTCATTGCACTTATGAGCGGGGCTGGTCCTGCCGCATAACCAATGCGCCAGCCGGTCATTGCATAGGCTTTGGAAACACCATTTAAAACGATGGTTCTTGAATAAAGGGCTGGGCAGGCGTTTAACACGTTGGCGAATGGTTGTGTCCATAGAATGTGTTCATACATATCATCGGTGGCAACAAACACATGGGGGTGCTTCAGCAGTACATCGGTCAAGGCTTTTAATTCATCCAGAGAATAGGCGACGCCAGATGGATTGGAAGGGCTATTTAAAAACAACAGCTTGGTTTTAGGCGTAATGGCCTTCTCCAACTGCTCGGGGCTAATTTTATAACGTTCAGCAGGAGTGGTTGGGATAATAACAGGTGTTGCCCCAGCCAATAAGGCAATATCTGGGTAAGAGACCCAATAGGGACCGGGGATAATGACCTCATCGCCTTCGTCTAATAACGCTTGGCAAAGATTGTAAACGCTTTGCTTGCCGCCAACAGAGACTAATATTTGATTGGCTTGATATTCAAGGCCATTGTCACGTTTGAATTTATTAATGATGGCTTGTTTCAGTTCAGGGATGCCATCTACGGCGGTGTATTTTGTAAAACCAGCCTCAATGGCTGCAATGGCTGCATTCTTAATGTGCTGGGGAGTATCAAAATCAGGCTCGCCGGTACCTAAGTTAATAATGTCCATGCCTTCAGCGCGCATACGCGAGGCTTTTGCTGCGACTGAAAGGGTGGGGGAGGGTTTTACAGCTTGCAGGCGTTTAGCCAATGCGATATCCATCATGTAACTCCTGTGATATATTTCTGAGCAATTTTAAGGAAATTGTCATAAAATTCCATTGATCAGTTATAGTTTATGATATGAAAAACGTATTTAAAATTTATTCCAGCTACCAACCCGCAGGTGATCAGCCAACTGCAATTGCTTCGCTAATTGACGGACTTAAGTCCGGGCTGGCTCGGCAAATACTGCTTGGTGTTACAGGCTCAGGAAAAACCTTTACGATTGCCCACGTCATTCAGGAAATGAAAAAACCAACCCTTATCATGGCGCCCAATAAAACGTTGGCCGCACAATTGTATGGGGAGTTTAAAACGTTTTTTCCTGATAACGCTGTGGAGTATTTCGTCTCTTATTACGATTATTATCAGCCAGAAGCTTATGTGCCAGCATCGGATACCTTTATCGAAAAGGACGCCTCCATCAATGAACATATCGAACAAATGCGCTTGTCAGCCACCAAAGCCTTAATCGAACGCAGGGACGCCATCATTGTGGCGACTGTTTCAGCAATTTATGGCCTGGGTGATCCTGATTCATACCTGCGTATGTTATTACATCTCTCCCGAGGAGAACAATCCGATCAGCGTAAAATTCTAAGACGACTTGCTGAAATGCAGTACATCCGTAGCCAACAATCTTTAGAACGAGGGCAATTTCGCGTCCATGGAGATGTGATTGACGTATTTCCTGCAGACTCCGAAAAAGAAGCCATTCGCATTGAGTTATTCGATGACGAAATAGAAAACCTCTCCCGTTTTGACCCCTTAACTGGAGAAGTGTTACAGCGCCTGCCCCGGGTAACGATTTTTCCAAAAACCCACTACGTCACACCCAGGGAAAGAATTTTGCAAACCGTGGATTTGGTCAAGGAAGAATTAAAAGAAAGGCTTGAGGAATTCAATGGGCAGGATAAATTGCTTGAAGCGCAGCGTCTGCAGCAGCGAACCGGTTTTGACATCGAAATGATGCTTGAATTGGGTTATTGCTCTGGCATCGAAAATTATTCACGTTATTTGTCGGGCCGCAAGCAGGGGGAGCCGCCGCCAACCTTATTTGACTATTTGCCTCCAGATGCCTTGTTGGTCATTGATGAATCCCACGTAACCGTCCCCCAAATTGGTGGCATGTATCGAGGAGACAGGGCGCGTAAAGAAACTTTGGTGGAATATGGTTTCAGATTGCCCTCAGCTTTGGACAATCGGCCCCTTCGCTTCGAAGAGTTTGATGCACGCTCACCCCAAACCATTTATGTTTCGGCAACGCCTGGACCTTATGAGAAAGAACACGCGGATAACATTGCCGAACAGTTGGTACGCCCAACGGGTTTGGTCGACCCACAGGTTATTGTCCGACCGGTTAAAAACCAGGTGGATGATTTATTGTCCGAAATAAGGCAAGTGACGCAACAGGGGGAGCGGGTTTTAGTTACCACTCTGACCAAACGAATGGCTGAAGATTTAACCGACTACCTTCATGAGCATGCTGTGAAAGTTCGCTATTTGCATGCAGACATTGATACTGTTGAGCGCGTGGAAATCATTAGGGACTTAAGATTGGGTGAATTTGATGTGCTGGTCGGCATTAACTTGTTGCGGGAAGGCCTTGATATGCCAGAGGTAGCCTTAGTGGCCATACTTGATGCGGATAAAGAAGGCTTCCTTCGTTCTGATCGCTCCCTGATTCAGACCATTGGCCGCGCCGCCCGCAATGTGAATGGCCGTGCGATTCTTTATGCCGACTACATTACTGGCTCCATGCAACGTGCTTTGGATGAAACAGAGCGTCGACGCAATAAACAAATCGAGTTTAATCAACAGCATGGCATTATACCTAAAGGGATCCGGAAATCAGTGGAAGACATCATGGAAGCCGCTTACAGCAGCAAAAGAAAATCTCAGGTTGCAGAAAAACAGCCCCTATACTCTGCTCTTCCTCCAGAACAACTGGCCAAAGAAATTAAAAATCTGGAAAAACAAATGCATATCCATGCGAAAAACATGGAATTTGAACTCGCGGCCAAAGTGCGGGATCAGTTGCTGGCTCTAAAAGAACAGTTAAAAACCAGCTAGTTTTTTTTTAAAAACATTTGCACTTCTTAAATTCAATGTTAAGTTAAAGACACTTGGTCGATTCTAAAGCTTTTGTAGCAAAAGTTGCTCTAGCGGGTTAAGAATTTCAGGGAGTGGAAATGAAGATCAAAGAACTTAAAAAAATACTTGAGGACTTGAGTGAGTCCATCAAAAATTATGAGTCAGAGTTTAATGAAGATTTATTACTGCTGCTGACTGATTTTGATCCGGATGACGAGGTGCCTTCTCTTTTGTCAAAAAAAATATTCGTCGAACTGGATGGATTTTGGGCTTCTGTACGGTTGAATGCGGGAGCGCCGCCTCGTTATCGGGCTGAAGTTTTGGATATTTGGTTAAATTTTCAGCAGAACTTGGTGGCTGGTGGTTTTAAAGAAGCCGCCAATCCGCAACAATACCATGAGCTAGCGGCACAATTTACCAAGGGCTTCCAGCTGGACTTGGACCACTTCCTCAAATTAATCATTAATTGCTGCCGTATGCTTGGCTATGCCGACCCAGATGAGTTGGCCAGTTATCCCTTGGGGAAATTAGCTGCCCACATCAGCGAGAGGAGGCATCTGGGGCATGAGTTTGAAAAACTTAAAAGCATCGTGACGATTTTGGCCATGCTATATAAGCTGGTTGATAATTATTGCACAGCTGAGCAAATTGAATTATTACCAAAATTATTGCGTGTGCGCTTAGGGACTACGGATGAAGAAATACGCTCAGAACAGGCCCTTTTTTTCTGTCTAACAGAAAGAAAATTGCACTGCCTCAATTTTTTCTCCCGCCATCAGGATTTTCTTTCTTTACGAGAAATCCGTTTAAACCATGAGTTGCAAGCTTTAAAAGCCTATATGCCTAATAATGAGGCCGCTTTGCGCGCGCAAGTGAAAAAACCCAATTGGACCAAAGTGTTTCTTTCTGGGATGAAACAATACAAATCCGGTGAAATTGGTTTGCGCGGGTGGGCTGAGGAGTTGGAAGAGTATTTTTTAAATTGGCATGATAAAACCTATCTGGCTTCCTTTGAGTTCGCCCAAGCTGTAAAGAAAGAGGTCAGTACTAAGCAAGTAGATGCTGAATTCACCCATGCTATTCTCTATATATTTTGTTTATTGCGTTATAACGCGGCCAGACGAAAAGAGGGGGCAGGCGGTTTCTTCTCATTTTCAGAAGAAACAAAATGCAATACGGCATTGAAGAAGATCGCCAATTTAGTCGGCGAAGCCCCAGAGCTTGGTTGGAAACACATGATGGCTTTGAAACAAGGGCGGTTGAAAGAGCTGTCTTCGGAATTTGAGGGTGCAAAAAACTGCTTGATAAGCTAGTGAGAAAGAGGAGCCCGACAGTCTAGATTTTGAACCCTGAGGTTCAAGTGGGTGGCAGATGAGTCGGTTCAGGCTTCCCACTTAAAGTGGGCTTGCTCAACGCCGGCTACAGGACGCCTCCCTGATTGCGAGTATTGGTTCAAAAAATCACTCGCTGTCGGGTTAGGTCTATTATAACAGTCTGACGTAAGAGATCACTATTTTTTCTCTCTGTTTACATTTTTTTTTCAATCTTCTGCGAATTTCATGAATTCTTAGTCTATAGTTATTGGACTATCGATGTGTGGGAATCTAGAGATTAGGCGGGAGCTCAAAAAATTCGCAAGTGATATAGAAAACGAGAGCCGACAAAAAGAGCCTGATAAAGGACGCAACAATCATTTTTCACGCTACGGCGTTGCTTATCCAGATTGATTACTTTATAATCCGCGCGTTGAAAGATGGGTGAAACTTGTGAAAGATAAGCGTGGAGTTAGAGGTGCTAGGCATCTGCTGCTAGCTCAGTTGGCTATTTGCCTGGCGGTAGCCTTCTGCTTATTGCTATTTTTTGGCAAAAAAGAAGCTATATCAGCGTTTTTAGGGGGAGTAGTGTTTATCATACCCTCGGCGCTGTTTGCGGGAACACTTTTTCGCTACCAGGGTGCAAGGGCGGCACGCAAAATAGTAAAAAGCTTCTATGTAGGGGAAGCTTTAAAACTGTTGTCGACCATAGCATTATTTACACTGGTATTTATGTCATTCAAAATAGCCCCGCTCGCGTTTTTTTTCACCTACATTGTGGTGCTAATGACGCATTGGTTCGCACCATTGTTTTTTGCTAACAAACAGAATAGGCCCGAAAGTGACTGAAATGGTATCAAGCACAGAATACATCAAACATCACCTGACTTACCTCTCATACAACCTGAAAACGATGAGTTTCGGGTCTGGTGGGTTTTGGACAATTAACCTGGATACTGTATTTTTTTCAGTTGTTCTGGGTATTTTAATACTTGGCTTTCTTTATTTCGGCGCAAGAAGAGTAACCACCGGAATTCCAGGGAAATTGCAAAATTTTGCGGAAATCATGCTGGAGTTTGCCGACAATCAGGTGAAAGATTGCTTCCATGGCAAAAACAAGTTGATTGGCCCTTTAGCCCTGACTATTTTTGTTTGGGTGTTTTTAATGAATTTCATGGATATTGTACCTGTGGACGTTCTGCCTTTGGCCGCTTCCTCAGTCGGTGTTCATTATCTGAAAGTGGTGCCCACCAATGATTTAAACCTGACTTTTGGTTTATCCCTGTCCGTGTTTATGTTAATCCTGTTCTACAGCATTAAAATTAAAGGTGTGAAGGGCTTTGTAAAAGAATTAACCTTACAGCCGTTTAATCACCCTGGCTTTATTCCTTTTAACTTATTGCTGGAATTGGTGGGTCTGTTGGCCAAGCCGATTTCTCTCGCACTTCGTCTATTTGGAAATTTATACGCTGGCGAATTGATTTTTATTCTGATAGCCTTGCTAACCTTAAACGCTACATTCACTTCCGTAGCTGGAACAGCTACTTTGGGGATTGCGCAATTTTTATTGGCGCTGGCTTGGTCTATTTTCCATATTTTGGTAATCACGTTGCAAGCGTTTATTTTTATGGTTCTGACGATTGTTTACCTTAGTCTGGCCCATGAAGAACACTAAAACTTTACTTTTTTAATTTAAACTTTGTCCATTAAGGGGATTTATATGCAAGCTGCAAGTTTAATAGCACAAGTTCAAGGTATGACTGTTATCGCAGTCGCATTGCTGATTGGCTTAGGTGCTTTGGGAACTGCGATTGGGTTTGGTTTATTAGGCGGAAAATTCCTTGAAGGTTCTGCTCGTCAGCCTGAAATGGTTCCAATGCTTCAAGTAAAAATGTTCATTGTTGCTGGTCTTCTTGACGCGGTAACCATGATTGGTGTGGGTATTGCTCTGTTCTTTACATTCGCTAACCCCTTCCTCAGCAGCTTGGGTTCTTGATAACAGCTAATGGGGCGTCGTAGGCGCCCTCAAAATGTTACAGGAGAGATTACCTTGGATATAAATTTAACTTTGGTCGTGCAAATGCTTGTGTTTGCAGCATTTGTTTGGTTCACCATGAAATTTGTTTGGCCACCTTTGGCTAAAGCAATGGAAGAGCGTCAAGGCAAAATTGCCGATGGTTTGGCGGCTGCTGAACGCGGGCGAAAAGAGTTGGAATTGGCTCAACACCGCGTTAAAGATGAGTTGAAGCATGCCAAAGCGCAAGCTTCGGAAATCATTGAAAAAGCCAATCGTCGCGCTGTTCAGCTTATCGAGGAAGCTAAAGAAGAAGCTAAACGAGAAGCTCAAAAGCAAGCCAAAATTGCTCAAGAACAATTGCAGCAAGAGTTCAATCGTGCACGAGATGATTTGCGTAAAGAAGTCGCGCAGTTGGCAGTGGCTGGAGCGCAAAAAATTCTTATGCGGGAAATTGATGAAAAGGCAAACAGCGCTCTGCTGGATAATCTAATTAAAGAGATTTGATATGCCAGATATTACTACCATCGCCAGACCCTACGCCAAGGCCGTTTTTGAACATGCTCTGGACGTAAACCAATTGAGTCAATGGTCTGAAGTACTAAACATATTGGCTATGTCTGTAATGAATAGCGAAGTAAAGCAATTCATTAGCAATCCGGCAACTACCCAAGAAGAGCAAGCCGATTTACTAATGGCGCCTTTTGCCAAATGGCAAGAACAGGAAAAACAAAGCATCCGCAATTTGGTTTCCTTATTGGCTAGCAATAAGAGACTCCTGGCTTTACCTGAAATTAAGGCGTTGTTTGAAGAATTACGTGCTGAGCAGGAAAAGACTCTTGTGGTAAAAGTTCGTAGTTTTTCGAAGTTGTCTCCATCGCAAGAGGAAAAACTGAAAGAGTCATTGCGTCAACGCCTGAGGCGTGAGGTAACACTTCAAGTGAGTGTAGATGACTCATTGTTGGGTGGAGCGGTTATACAGGCTGGCGATTTGGTAATTGATGGTTCGGTCCGTGGAAAAATAACTAAACTGCGCACCGAATTAGCCGCATAATAGAGAGGATAGATTTCATGTCACAAATAGCGTTAAACCCATCTGAAATCAGTGAATTACTCAGACAAAAAATTGAACAGTTTCATGTGGTCTCTGAGGCCAGAAACGAAGGGACTATCGTCAGTTTAAAAGATGGTATTGTCCGGCTACATGGTCTGGCAGACGTCATGCAAGGCGAAATGATTGAATTCCCCGGCGGCGTTTATGGTTTGGCACTTAACCTTGAGCGTGATTCAGTAGGTGCGGTAATTCTTGGTGACTACTCAAATCTTTCTGAGGGTCAAAAAGGAAAATGCACAGGCCGAATCCTGCAGGTTCCTGTAGGTGAAAAATTATTAGGCCGCGTGGTAGACGCATTGGGTAACCCCCTGGACGGCAAAGGGCCCATTGACGCAGCCAAAATGTCTCCTATTGAGAAAGTGGCTCCTGGGGTTATTGCTCGTCAATCCGTTGATCAACCTGTACAAACTGGCTTGAAAGCCGTTGATGCCATGATTCCAGTGGGCCGCGGTCAGCGTGAATTAATCATTGGCGACCGCCAAACTGGTAAATCCGCCATTGCCATTGATGCCATCATCAATCAAAAAGGCACTGGTATTAAATGTATTTATGTTGCCATCGGACAAAAAGCCTCTTCCGTGGCTTCAATAGTTCGCAAATTGGAAGAACACGGTGCCATGGAGCATACCATTGTCGTGGTTGCTGGAGCTTCTGATTCTGCAGCCCTGCAATTCATCGCCCCTTACTCAGGTTGTGCCATGGGTGAATACTTCATGGAACGCGGTGAAGATGCATTGATCGTTTACGATGATTTAACCAAGCAAGCTTGGGCTTATCGTCAAATTTCCCTGCTGCTGCGTCGTCCACCAGGCCGTGAAGCTTATCCTGGGGATATTTTCTATTTGCATTCTCGTTTGCTCGAGCGTGCAGCTCGTATCAATGCTGCGGAAGTTGAAAAGTTAACTAATGGTGAAGTCAAAGGTAAAACAGGCTCATTAACCGCCTTGCCAATTATCGAGACTCAAGCGGGTGACGTATCGGCATTCGTTCCCACCAACGTTATCTCGATCACAGACGGACAGATTTTCCTGGATGTCGATTTATTCAACTCTGGCGTGCGTCCAGCCATTAACTCAGGATTGTCTGTTTCCCGGGTAGGTGGTGCTGCGCAAACGAAGATTATGAAAAAATTAGGTGGTGGTACGCGTCTGGCTTTAGCACAATATCGTGAACTTGAGGCATTTTCTCAATTTGCCTCAGATTTGGATGATGCTACGCGCAAACAATTAGAGCGCGGCCAGCGTATTACCGAACTGATGAAGCAGAAACAATATTCTCCATTGTCGGTAGCTGACATGGCAGTATCCTTATTTGTCGTGGAAAAAGGCTATTTGGATGATATTCCTGTTTCTGAGGTGGGTGCGTTCGAAGCAGCATTGCATAGCTACATGGCTGCCTCACATGCCTCTCTTCTGCAAAAAATCAATGAGACTGGCGCTTATGACAATGACATCGAAGCCCAATTAAAGTCCATTGTTGAAGAATTTAAACGCACTGGTAGTTGGTAATGAGAAGGCTGCTTGCAAAGCAGCCTGATTTTGATCGCGCAGCATAAAGCTGATGGTGCTGCGAGCTGTTAATAAAGGCGAAGCAAGATATGGCTGGAGCGAAAGAGATCCGTTCAAAAATTGCGAGTATTAAAAACACGCAAAAAATTACTCGAGCAATGGAAATGGTTGCAGCAAGTAAGATGCGCAAAACGCAAGACAGAATGCGTGCATCGAAACCCTATGCAAGCAAAATATATAATGTGGTCAAGCACATCGCTCGAGCGACGTCTGAGTACCGTCATCCCTTCATGACCCAGCGTGATGTTAAACGGGTAGGGATGATTGTCGTCACCACTGACCGTGGATTATGCGGCGGTTTAAATGCCAACTTATTGCGCGAGTCGGTACGTGTTATGCGCCAGTGGCATCATGAAGGCAAAGAAGTTGACCTTTGCGTGATTGGCCGAAAAGGCCAAGCCTTTTTCCGCCGTGTGGGTGGTCGCGTGCTCGCAGCGAAAGACCATATTGGTGATAAACCCGGCATTAAAGACTTAATTGGTGTCGTGAAAGTCATGCTGGATGCTTTTTACAACGGTGAAATTGATGCCTTGCACATTGTGTATAACGAATTTGTTAATACCATGACGCAAAAGCCCACCATGAAGCAATTATTGCCGTTGCCCGTAGCTGAGGAAGACAGCAAGGAACTTGGCCATCATTGGGATTATATATATGAGCCTGATGCTAAGGAATTGCTGGATGGTTTGTTGGAGCGCTACATTGAGCTGCAAACCTATCAAGGCGTTGTTGAAAACATTGCCTGCGAACAAGCTGCAAAAATGATTGCAATGAAAAGTGCCACCGATAATGCTGGTGAGTTGATTAAAGAATTTCAATTGGCTTATAACAAAGCCCGGCAAGCTGCTATTACGCAAGAATTAGCTGAGATTGTCGGCGGTGCAGAAGCCTTATAAGAGGGTATAAGATGAGTCTAAGTCTAGGAACAGTGGTTGAAGTAATTGGTGCGGTTGTAGACGTTCAGTTTCCCCGCGAGAATGTTCCCAAAGTAAACGATGCGCTTAAGCTCGTTGAGGGAGATTTGACTTTTGAAGTCCAGCAACAGTTAGGTGACGGCGTTGTCCGTACCATCGCCATGGGTACCACCGATGGTTTAAAGCGTGGTGTTAAAGCCCAAAATACCGGGAAACCAATTGAAGTTCCCGTTGGCAAGGTAACACTGGGACGCATCATGGACGTTTTGGGACGTCCTGTTGATGAAGCCGGCCCAATTGAAGCCGATGAATATTGGGCTATTCACCGCCAGGCGCCAAGCTATGAAGAACAAGCGGGTAGCCAGGAATTATTAGAAACCGGTATCAAAGTAATTGATTTGCTCTGCCCATTTGCCAAGGGTGGTAAGGTCGGCCTGTTTGGTGGCGCCGGGGTAGGTAAAACCGTTAACATGATGGAGTTAATCCGAAACATCGCTATTGAGCACAGCGGTTACTCTGTATTTGCCGGGGTTGGTGAGCGTACCCGTGAAGGTAATGACTTCTATCATGAGATGAAAGACTCTAACGTTCTGGATAAAGTGTCCCTGGTTTACGGACAAATGAACGAGCCACCTGGAAACCGTCTGCGCGTTGCACTGACCGGATTGACCATGGCAGAGAAATTCCGTGATGAAGGCCGTGATGTGTTGCTGTTTATTGATAACATTTACCGTTATACCTTGGCAGGGGTTGAAGTATCCGCATTGCTGGGTCGTATGCCTTCTGCAGTAGGTTATCAGCCCACCCTAGCGGAAGAGATGGGTATGTTGCAGGAGCGAATCACCTCAACCAAGACAGGCTCTATTACCTCAATCCAAGCGGTTTATGTGCCTGCAGATGATTTGACAGACCCATCGCCAGCAACAACGTTTGCTCACTTGGATGCAACGGTTGTATTGTCCCGTCAAATTGCGGAACTGGGTATTTATCCTGCTGTGGATCCTCTGGATTCAACTTCCCGGCAATTGGATCCATTAGTGGTTGGCCAGGAACATTACGATACCGCACGTCGAGTTCAACAAACGCTGCAACGCTACAAGGAACTGAAAGACATCATTGCCATTCTCGGTATGGATGAATTGTCTGAGGAAGATAAGCGCGTTGTATCTCGAGCTCGTAAAATTCAACGCTTTTTATCGCAGCCATTTTTCGTTGCTGAAGTGTTCACTGGTTCACCTGGTAAATACGTTTCATTGAAAGACACCATCAAAGGATTCCAGGGAATTCTGGCTGGTGAGTACGATGATTTACCTGAGCAGGCGTTTTACATGGTTGGTAGCATCGAGGAAGCTGTTGCTAAAGCTAAAACTCTATGAGGCAATCTAACATGGCTATAACAACGCACTTGGATATCGTCAGTGCAGAGGATGAAATATTCTCTGGCGTGGTTGAGATGGTGGTTGCAACTGGAGAACTCGGGGAAGTTGGTATTGTCCCTGGACATGCTCCCTTGCTCACCATCTTAAAACCTGGAGAAATCCGCATTACCCTTCCAGGGGGCACTCAGGAAATTTATTACGTTTCCGGTGGTATGCTCGAAGTACAGCCATATTATGTGACTGTTTTAGCTGATGCCGTTGAACGGGCTGAAAACATTGACGAAGCAGCGGCTCTTGAAGCAAAAGCAAGAGCCGAAGAAGCAATGGCTGATAAAAATGCTGACATTGATTATTCCAAAGCGGCTGCAGAATTAGCACGCGCAGTGGCTCAAATTCGCGCAGTACAAAAACTTCGTAAGCAACTGAAGTAATTTCTTTAAATTCATTCTCCTCCAAAACCATTCCACAGGTTGAAATGGTTTTGGAAATCGCAATTTAGCATCAGCTCATGGCAATTGTGGATTGCATGAATATTATTGCTTCTGAGAGAATCTGAACTGATTTGGCCAGCACAAATTTGAGCTTATCCATCTGCGAAAGCAAGCCTCAAAGGTTGTTTTTTTGCTTTTTAACAAAGGCTTAACTAAAATATTCACTGTTATATACACAAAGTTATCCACAGGATCAAGATTTGTGAACCCATAAAAATTAATAAATTATCCTTTAAAAACAGTCAGTTATGTTTTTTAAACTATCCACACATTCAGCTAAATTTAAAGTTATTCACATTCTGTTTAAATTAGCTGCAAAGCTTTTGTAGAATTATTTATTGAAATTCACTAGGATAAAGACCGTCAATTCCAGAATGACCAACACTATGAACGACATCATTGAGCGGAAACCAATTACCGAGTTTACAGAAAAAGCCTATCTCGACTACTCCATGTATGTCATTTTAGATAGAGCCCTACCTCATATTGCCGACGGCCTTAAGCCCGTTCAGCGACGTATTGTCTATGCGATGTCAGAGCTGGGGCTTAAAGCAACAGCCAAGTATAAAAAATCGGCAAGAACCGTTGGGGATGTCTTAGGTAAATTCCATCCGCATGGCGATTCGGCCTGCTATGAAGCGATGGTGCTTATGGCGCAACCTTTTTCCTATCGCTATCCTTTTGTTGATGGCCAAGGCAACTGGGGTTCGCCTGATGATCCCAAATCATTTGCGGCCATGCGCTATACTGAAGCCCGTCTCTCCCCTTACGCTGATTTGCTGCTTTCAGAATTACAGCAGGGCACGGTAGATTGGGTTGATAACTTTGATGGCACCTTGCAGGAGCCAGCCTTACTGCCTGCAAGATTACCCAATGTTTTGTTAAATGGGGCTACCGGAATTGCCGTTGGCATGGCATCGGACATTCTTCCTCATAATTTAAGCGAGGTAGCTGACGCTTGCATTCACCTATTAGATAATCCTGAAGCCAGACTGGATGAAATTTGCACTTTTGTAAAAGGACCCGATTTCCCCACTGAGGCTGAAATCATCACCCCACAAGCAGCCATTCGTAGCCTGTATGAGAGCGGCAATGGCTCAATTAAAATGCGGGCTGTATATCGGCAAGAAAAGCATGATGTGGTCATTACTGCCCTACCCTATCAGGTTTCAGGTGCCAAAATCCTTGAACAAATTGCTGCACAAATGCAGCAAAAAAAATTACCCATGGTGGAAGATTTACGCGATGAATCGGATCATGAGCATCCTACGCGCCTGGTGATAGTGCCCAAATCCAATCGCATTGATGTTGAAGGCTTAATGTCACATCTTTTTGCCACGACCGATTTGGAAAAAAGCTATCGTGTAAATTTCAATATGATTGGTCTGGATGGCAAACCCAGGGTGAAAGGTTTGCTCACGATTCTTAATGAATGGCTAAGCTATCGTTTGGCTACAGTTAAAAAACGACTACAGCACCGATTGGAAAAAGTCCTTGATCGCATCCATGTTCTTGAGGGTTTAATTACCGCCTATTTGAATATTGATGAAGTCATTGCCATCATTCGCGAGCATGACAACCCGAAAGAAGGCCTTATCGCACGTTTTAATTTAAGTGAGCGTCAGGCCGAAGCCATTCTTGAAATGAAGCTGCGGCATTTGGCAAAGCTTGAAGAAATTAAGTTACAGGCTGAACTGGCTGAGCTTGCCGAGGAGCGCGACAACTTGCAAGCCATTTTAGCAAGCGAAAAACGATTGAAATTGCTGGTTAAACAGGAAATTACTGCAGATAAAAAACAATTTGGCGATGCGCGCCGTTCGCCATTGGTACAGCGTCAAGAATCCCAAGCGTTAAAAGAAGAAGACATTTTACCCAACGAACCGATAACTGTTATTTTGTCTCAGAAAGGATGGGTGCGGGCAGCGAAGGGCTATGATATAGATGGCCGGGAACTAAGTTATAAGGCGGGTGATGAGTTCAAAGCACAAAGCAATGCAAGAACCAACCAGCTGATTCTATTTCTTGATAGTGAAGGAAAGGTTTACACGCTCCCAGGACACAGTTTGCCTTCTGCTCGCGGGCAGGGTGAGCCGTTAACCGGAAAGCTAAACCCAGCTGAAGGCATGCTGTTTGAGGCTTTAAGCGGAGGGGAAGCCGAGCAGTGGCTGCTTTTGGCCAGTGACGCAGGCTATGGTTTTGTAACCCAAATGAAAGACTTATATGTAAAAAACCGTAATGGAAAAACTTGCCTGAAATTACCGGAAAACAGCAGAGTTTTGCCTCCGAGATTAATTGCATCAAAAGAAGAGCAATACATTGCATGTGTCAGCAACATCGGCCGGCTTTTAATTTTCCCAGTTAACGAATTACCTGTCTTAAGTCGTGGGAAAGGCAACAAATTAATAAATATTCCTGCCAGCAAGTCCCAAGCGCGCGAGGAATTTATTGTTGATCTGCAGACATTATTTTTAAAAGATGCCTTGACCGTTCATGCAGGCAAACGTCATTACACCTTAAAGGCAGGGGACTTGGAACATTACATTGGGGAAAGAGGGCGACGCGGTAACTGCCTGCCACGCGGCCTGCAAAATGTGACCTCTTTGGAAGTTTGTATTCAGAGTGAAAAGTAGTGGCTTAATCCATCGCTAAGAGCTCATTACGATTGCATCAACTTTTGAGCTCAATAGCTGTTATAATCCCGCGTTTTCAAAGCCAATTTAACATTCAAATGCAACAACAAGGCACAGATTCTAAACCAACTTACATGAACTTCACTGCTATCTTGCTCGTGTTGGCATTGGTTTTCTTTGAATGGCTTGATTTTAGCCTTTACCTTTATTTGGCAAAATCAACCTTTGCTAAGGAATTTTTTCCAGCATCCAGTTACAGTCTCATGCTGTCCTTTGCTCTCTTTGCAGCGGCCTATTTGGTACGTCCTATTGGTGGATGGATTTTTGGCGGCAAGGCCGATCGGAGTGGGCGGCGTGCACCCATGATTTATTCAGCCATCTTGATGGGTTTAGCCACTCTTGGCATATGCCTCTTACCAACCTATAACCAAGTAGGATTATGGGCAACTTGGGGGTTATTATTGTTACGTATGGCGCAGGCCCTGGCTTTGGGCGGTGAGATAAATACTTCTGCTATGTTTCTCGTGGAACATCATGCTAATCAGCCTTTGTTAGCTGGAAGTTTTACGGCTGCAAGTGCGGCCTTAGGTATGTTCACAGGTGGTATGCTGGCCACGGTTTTGCAAGTGAGCCATGCACAGGGATGTTGGCGGTGGATTTTTGCATCCGTGGCTTTATTGTCATTAGGACTTTGTGTACTGCGAAAAAAGTTATTTGAATCACCTGAATTTGAAAGCAACAGGTTGCGGGTCGGGTTTACATGGTCTAAGAATTGGCGAGGAATCATCAATATTGCAGTACTGGGCACTTACGTGAGTGTTATGGTTTACATATGCAATGTCTTTTGGGTTTCATTTGCCATTGATGCAGGGATATGGGGAGCCGTGCAATGCAGTTGGATTGGCTCATTGGCCCAGTTGGCTTCTGCTTTCGCTGCCATTCCAATTGCCTATTATTCTCGTCCATCACAAGCCAGTCGATTATTGCAAACCAGTATGTTAATCCTTATGATGGCCGCTCCTTTACTATTCTATTTTACCATTCAACAGCAAAAAGCAGCCGTGTTGCTGTGTTTAGCGGGCTATGTGTTCTCCAATGGCTTTCTTTGCGCCGCCTTGTATTACTATCTGTATCTGCAGTTGCCAACGAGTTGCCGTTGCCGCGGGGTGTCAACGAGTTGGGCTTTGGCCGCGAGCTTGGGTGCTATAAGTTTGCCTATTGCTGAGCAAGCCAAGATAGTCGGTTTATTGTGGCTGCCGGGTTTGATAGTCAGTGCCACTGCTTTTATGGCTTTTGTTTTAATTGCTATGCCCCGCTCAACTCCAGCCCTGGATACACAGCTGGGCATAAACTAATTGGGTTGAAGGGCGATGAGCCGTAACATTAGCCATTGCGAGGATGCTTCGCCTGATTTTAGTGGAGAGTTTCATCACGGCATTTATTTTAAACTACACTTAAAAGGTCTTTCTTGTTTAAGGGTATTAAAATGAAACGTGGGGTAAAACGTCCTGGTAAAGACCAAAGCATTTCCAAGTCTAACCTGAAAAAGGTTTCCGGTGGCCAAAAACGCAAGGTAGAAGTCATCAAGGAACCTATTGTCTTTACACCTGTGCCGCCTGGTGGGAATGAGCCAACAAAACCTTTTGAGGTGAATAGACTGGATTTTAAAGACAAGAAATAATTGTATTTAATGATTGGTTTGCCATGGAAGGTATTTATTGGTACCGGTTTTGGCTTGGGCAGATAATATTCTTCTTGAAAATTATATACACAATTTACTTGTGTAAAATTCGGCAAATTGTTCATTGAAGTTACAAGATTATTTTTGTCGATGCATTATTGTCTATTAAAATACTATTGAACTGATAAACGTTTTCTGATTAATATGAAGTCTCAATGATGGAAAAATAAGGAATGAGCCATGCCACTGCCAGTGAAGGCGATACGATATGGCCAATTAAAACCGAAAACTGCGGGACTTGCGGTACCGACTTCGGGACATGAGGTCATAAAGGTAGAGTTTGAAGATACTGACGGACAGATTAAAACAGGATTTTACAAGGAATTAGTCCCGGAGGGAAAAGGGGATGGCAGCTACCCTGAAATCCTTGCCAAATACGTCGTTGCTGCAAGCGTTTTATTCAGATTAGCCTTGGGTGATCGTGCGGCTGAGGATCGCCTGGTTTTTGATTCAGAAGGTCGAATAAAGGGCACCTTGTCTGTTGCTGCAGAAAACTATAAACCCCTTCATTGTTCCGGGCAATCTCTCCCCGCTGATCCTCAGGAACGAGAATTAGTCTGCCCTTCGGTGGAAACCTTACTCAAGTATAATGTAGCTGAACTGTTTGCCAGCATTTGGGGGCGAATGTTTTGTGATGACCGACATCCTGGCAATTTCAGCCTAAACGTTCTCATCGATTGGGATATGACGTTGTACCAATATACTTCATTCATGAAAGGCAAACGAGTCGTTGATGGGCTTATCAAAGAGCTGCCACAAAAATCAATGAAACTGATGTCCAAGCAATTGAATGATTTCCCCATTGTTGAGGGCAGAACTCATTATCCGACCAATGCAATTCCTGAAAATGGCAATATTCTTAAGCGATTTCAGTCCTATGCCGAGTTTCAAAAATTGGCCGCAAATCCCGCCATCCAGACTGAAAACGGCAGCATCTGCTTTCAGGAGCAGCTATTTTCAGCGTTATTGAAAGAATTAATCACGTTTGATCCGGAGATGCTAAGAGAACGATTAAAAGAATACATCGGAGAAGAATTAACTTTAGATTATACCTCTCTTCCCCAGGAAAAAAGCGAAGGCTTAGCGCAAGCTTATCCACATTTGTTTAATAAGGATACCGATAAAAAGCCTTTTCTTGATCACATCATGGATGTGTTCCAACTTGAATACAATGAATTCTATAAAACGGTCGTTCTTTACCCTGGCTGCCCCAAGAACAAAAGTGGGGTTGCAGTCCCGGGTTTTAATCGATTTTTAAGGAATAAGCCTTCAGCCTTCACCAAAGCTATCGAATGGGCTTTAGCCATGAATGCGCGAATGGAAAAAGCCTGGGCTGATTTTTGTAAGTACAAACAGGAAGAGGAGCCTTTATTGGCTGCCCTGGATGTTTATGCTATTCCTCCTGAAGGGCGTTACAATCTTAAAAAAATGCAACAACGCTATCATCAAGTATGGCGGGATTCGCATACACCAACGATCAGGGCCATTATTGCTGACGGGCACAATCTTATTCATGAACTGGCCTGCAGCTTAGGCTCACAGTCCATCAACCTAAATACTAATCAAGAAGTGGATAACGATGGACTTGGTCTGTTGTCTGAGTCATTTCAATTGCTTGGTGAGCCTGAGCTGTTGACTGAATCCTCTGATATTGATAGCAACAGCTCGGAAGGTTTAAAACAGGGCCTTAAAGCTTTGGAGGAACTTTTCTTTAGTTTTCAAAATAATACCAAGCAGTATTTTCTGGTAAAAAGAGATGAATTAAGTCCTGAAAACAATCAGGCTTATTGTGATGCAATATCCGATTTGATACGTGAGGCGCAAAACAAAATCCTGCCTTATTTTATTGGCACAGGATGGGCGAGAAAGTTTGGTTACTGCATTAAAAACATGGAAAAATTTTATCAAGGCTTACATTTTCAGCGTCATTTAATTTCCACAGACGCCCCTCTCAGTGAAGGAGCTGCTCATGATTATTCGGCTTTACTGACGCGCCTGCATACGGATGAAGAAGTGGTGAATTCCTGTTTAAAAACATTGTTTTCCTGGGTCAACACCATCCCTCGAGAAACCTTTAATAACATGATCTTAGGCATTATCCAGGAATATCAGCCGCCTTTTTATGCCCTATGGGCTCAACGATACCGCGGCCCAGTTGTTGAAGCTTATCTAAAAAGCAGCAAGCAAGATTGTGCCAACCGCCTGGCATGGATTTTAAGTGATGGCGGAACAGAGATAACGTCCTTAAATACCCACATTATGAAAGCCTTGATTCCTATCATGCTTGATGCGACACAAGCACAGCTTGAAATCGATTTACTCAGTGTCAGGAATGCTGTGGAGCATGATGCCTTTAACGGAAAGTATTATGCAGAACGGGCACAAACTTTTGTTAAAAAGGATAAGGCGTTTGAAATCACGGTTTCCGAAAAGCGAATCGATTCA
The DNA here is from genome assembly GCF_900637635.1 of Legionella jordanis. Taxonomy (NCBI): domain Bacteria; kingdom Pseudomonadati; phylum Pseudomonadota; class Gammaproteobacteria; order Legionellales; family Legionellaceae; genus Legionella; species Legionella jordanis. Next base: position 3,049,403 of record NZ_LR134383.1, on the reverse strand, counting down.
TTTTGTGAATTATTATTTTCCTGGGCGGCTAAGCAGCCATCTCCGCACATACGTCAAATTGTTAAGGACGCGCTGAAAGCTTATACGCCATCCTCACTCAACTTTTTTAGTGGTAAAAATCGCCAGTCGGAAATTGAAGCTTACCTTAAGGAAGTTCCTCGTCCGGATAATGCCAAATTGCTTGCTTTAATTTTCAAGAAAGGCAAACATCAGGCGAGTTCTTTAAATGTTATTTTATTGGATTTATTGATTAAAAAGATGAAAGACAGTCTGAGCTCTACAAAGGTAAGAGAAGAATTAGGAATTTCCAATACTCATATATTGAGCGACATTCTACCCAAGCATTATTCGCAATACAGTGAGCACTTACAGCGCTATGCCAGCCATTTAAAATACGATGAATCTTCCGAGCATAGCGCAGTCATTCATTGATTGAGCACTCGTAGTTCAACCACCTTGCATTGAACTACAAGTGTTCTTTAAGCCTTCATCTCGAAAATGTGCTCTTCCTGAAGTTCTTGTCTGAAGTTTATTAGATTTTCATATAATTCCTGTAATTTGGCATTTGGGAAACGCCCTTGTTTCCTCTCGTTCATCAAAGCACTGTAATCCTCTAGCAAGGCGTCTAATACCTCAATGGCATAGGGATCATTGGATTCATTAACCTGATTTTGTAACACACTGATGAGATCGGCTGTTTTTACCTGCAACGCCTTAAACCCAGATTTATCCCCTTTGTGAATGAGCTTCTGTGGACTGGGGGCATACAGTCCTTTCAAAGCCAGGAAAGCTACAGGCAGTAAAATAATCAAACCAATTAGCAGATGTGCCGAAACATTGTTGAATGAATTTGAAGCAGGGCTTTGCTCACTTGAGTGCTCCGGCAATATAGGGCATCCCGATTCATGTGAGCACAACATTTGCGCCTCAGGGGCTGAATAGGTGGATGACCAAAATTGAAAAGAGGGTGTAAGCCGGTTGGCTGTAGAGGTTTGCTCTTTGTTCACCATTCGGTAATCGCCCCTGGAAGTGCGAATGACTTCGCTGTTGTTTTTCTTCTCGCACTCTCTTTTTTCGTCTGGCGCAGCCAGTTTTCTAAACTCAGGTTTTTTAGGCAGAGGCAGCCCTTTTAATTGATGCTGCCGCTTCATCCAGGCATGCATTGAGTCAATTAATTGTTCGACCAGATTTCGGGTTGAACTCATCAATTGAAGTTGTTTACTTTCAGCCGCTTGCTGCTCAAGATGAGTGATTACTTGCTTAATTTGCTTAAATAATTTTTTGCTGGCTAGTAGTAAATTGCTTTGCGTGACATCAAAACGCGCTAAATTATCCTGATTGTTAATAAAAGAATCAATTTTGTGTTGACGTTGAGTCATTAATTTTTCCCACCAGGATAAATTTTGTTTATCTTGTATAAATTGTTGGTAAAGAATGGCGTTCATTTCGATAACGTGCATGATATTTTGATGTGAACGTTGAATGAATTGTTCAATGTTTAGCAGCAAGGCTTGCATCTGCTCTCGAAATTGCACGATTGTAAATACTTCCCCAGCTTTATCAAAAAGCTGTAACAGTTGGTCAACAATTCCTTCAAATCGCAATATTTCCTGGAGGTCAACGAGGCTGTCACTGTAAGCTTGTTGAACGTCTTCAGGCAAATTGCTGACAAATTTGAAATCCCTGCAGTCGCTTAATGTTTTTGGCGAAAGCTCAAGCTCAATAACCTGCGAAGATTTCGCGGGGTTTTCCGCCCTTTCACTGAGCTCATCGACATTGCGTTGAGCACAATTCTTTGCTGCTAAAGTAGGAAACTCCACTTGTGAAGCCATGTTTTGAGGCTGTGAAGCAAAATGCTCCCAATAAGGATGGGGATTTACTTCTTGCTCGCTCAGAGCAAAATGAAGAATGGTATGTCTTAATTCGCCAATGCGGTTGAGTTCTTGCTGAATTTGATGGATTTGCGTTTTTAGTTGGCGAGATTGAATGTGATTTTCGATGCTTGCTTGGTGATTCTCCATACTTTGCCGACAGTCTGTTAAGAAAAGACGATCACTGCCTTTCACCGGTGAGGTATGAATTTCTACAGCCCGTAGATAATTTTGCAGGAATTGCAGCTGCTGCTTAACGTAATCGGCATTTTCACTCATGCTCAAGCGCCGAAGGATTTGGGTGACATCGAGCAGGACGTAATTCATGGGTTGATTAAGATGCTGAGCCTCAAGATTCGCATTGCGAAGCAGTAAATAGTCTCCAATCACCCGCGTCATTGTTCCAAGCTCTGGCCATTGTAGACGATTACTGTCTATTAAGTTAATGTGAAAATCATCCCTGGATAATGCATGACGGGGGCGAAATTCCGCATTAAGTACCCAGGAGTGCTCATTGACATTGATAAAGGCAGCCTCATCACTGGCAAACCAGCTGTTATCGGTTTGCAGCAAATCCGCATCCAGGCCTGAGTTCGCTCTTAAGTTTAGGATCTTTATTCTGAACTGCAATTCATCCGTGGTATAACAAGATTCATCATGGAAGAAGCCAAAGACATAGCCAAAACGAGACTGTGCAGGCATTGAACGATAATTAACGCGATGATAGTCACTGCGCATAAAACCTCCCTGTCATAGAAGACTTAAAGGAACAGCCATCCTGGCTGTCATTAACGGCAATTTTGAAAAAATTGCAGCCAAAACAAAAAACGGTTTTAGGCAAGCTATTTTTAATCTGCCATATAATGAGCTTTCTTTACAACGTCTGTGTTAATCAAAAGCTATAAGTGAGTTCCCAAACGGACTGTTCCTCTTCATTCTTTTTATCGAGAGGAAAAATTTCGAAACTCTTATATTGTTCCTCAAAACTTGGAATGGGCAGGCTTTGATTATGGATTTGTTTTAATTGCCAAGCCAATCCCTTGAAGTGTTCATGGATGTCGCGATATTCCTGGTGAAGCTCAAGCAAATATTTTTTAATGGCCTCTTTTTGTGCTTGTGAAAAATGACCTTCTTCGTAATTTTTTTTGATCACTTCCCTAATCTGCATAAAATAACCATCGGCTATGGCCATACTATTTTGCAATGAAGCTCTTAACAGAGGGTGATCAACATTGGGCTTTTCGTTGATTAAATAGTTAAAGAGCTTATTGACAAAAGGGTGTATGGTTTGCTGTCTTTTTTGATTTAATTCTTTAATAAAATTCTGAAATTGCAGTTCATTCATTAATTTCTCTTAAGTCAGTATTATCGAGTGGTCGGCATTTTAGCACGACAGCAAAAAATAACCATTCTGATTTTAAAAAAATCATGATGGCGATTATAATTTCATGAGTTGTTCAATTTTGTTCCTATTCTTGCAAGTGAATATGACAACCTGCAGGTTTCAGGCTATGATTTTGCGAACTAAATAATTCTGCTAAAGATATGTTTAATGATCATTTAAAAACTTTGCCGCAATACTTCCTTCCCAAGCAAGCTTTAACCCGTTTGGCGGGGTTGCTTGCCAATGTGCGTGCGCCAGCCGTAAAAAACTTGTTGATTCGCCGTTTTGTCCAGCAATATCAAGTCAATATGAATGAGGCCTGTGAACAAAATATTGAAAATTACCCTTGTTTCAATGATTTTTTTATTCGCATGCTTAAACCAGGAACTAGGCCAATCGCTGATGCTGAGATTGTTTCCCCTGTGGATGGAATTGTGAGCGAGCTAGGTTCCATTAAGAAAGGTCAAATTCTGCAAGCCAAAGGCCGCTATTACACGGTAGAACAGTTATTAGCTTGCAATAACAGCCTCAGTGAGCAATTCATCAACGGTCGCTTTGCAACCTTGTACTTGTCCCCCAAAGACTATCATCGAGTCCACATGCCCATGGATGCCGTGTTAAAGGAAATGGTTTATGTCCCCGGGAAGCTATTTTCTGTCCAACCCACAACTGCTCGCGTTATTCCTCACTTGTTTGCCCGCAATGAGCGATTAGTGTCTTTGTTCGACACCAAGGCTGGGTTAATGGCCATGGTTTTGGTGGGTGCAACCATTGTGGGTGCAATAGGGACACGCTGGCAAGGTGAGCTTAAGCGCTCCAGGCGCAAGCAATATTTCAATTATACGGGACCTGAACAAATCAATACCCAGGTTCACCAAGGTGAGGAAATGGGTTATTTCAAATTAGGTTCGACGGTGGTGCTGTTGTTTGCCGATGGTGAACGAGTGCATTGGTTAAATCATTTGATGCCCGGATTAGGCATTCGCTATGGCCAGGCCTTTGGTCGAATCACAACAAAAGAAGGATAGTGATGAAAAGGATTTTGACTTGTGTTTTATTGAGCAGTGCAATGATTAGCCAGGCAAAGTCCATCCTATGCAAACCAGCAGGAGTTGAGCAATTAATTAACATTGAAGTGCCACAAAAAATGGGAGATTTGCCCGATATCGATTTTCCCTATGAGACTAACACGATTATTTTCAGTTTCAGAGACAACAATCTACTGCTGGTGGCTATGGATGCCGAGGATAAGTCCAGACCTAGGCTTTTTATTTCTGCCCAAGCTCAAAAAAATCACTCCAATTATCAAGGGCAATTCATGGCGGATTTCGGCGGGAACCAGATTCAACTGGAGAACGGTGCTGTTCTTTGCCAATTAAAATGATCCGAAACCTTTAAAAAAAGATCCGCTTTTAAAACAAATTGTCTGTTTAATGGTCTAGAATGAAAAGGCATAAGGCTAAGGAAATAAGCCTCTAAGCCAAGGAGGGAGTATGACCATTAATTTCACAGAAATTTTAAACGAAAAGGGCTGTCCGCTCGAGAAGCAAAAGTTTACCTGGAAGGAATTGGCCGGCAAGCCAATCAGCAAACTGGATGACGATGCATTTACACGAGTGCGAATCATTTTAATGAATGGCTTAGAATTGGATGCTCTAAGGACAAAACATTTTTTAGCTCGATTCGACAAAGCCTTACAATTGCCACTGGCGCAAATCCGACGGGTTGAGCAGCATCAAGCCACGTTAATTAACTGGCTGTTGTCCGCGGATCATTCTCCTCTTGAAACAACCATTGCTTATGAGCAAGTAGCCATTGAAGTCACTGCTGCAGTGGCTCAGAGTGAACCGGATCCGTACCAGGCGCAAACCTATCGTTTTGGCTTACTGGAGGATTTCGATCATCTGTACCGCTACTCTGCCATGTTAGACAGGTTGGAAGGGAAGGACGCCAACAATATTCTTCAAGGTTATACCGACATTGTCCCTGGGAGGCCTACTACTGATCACCATCGTGCCCCAAAGGATGATCTGCGGGATTCCTATAAAAAAAATGAAGCCGATTTAATTACTAAAATTCACGCGGTGATGATAACTGGGGCTGAGTATCAGACGCATGATTACTATATGAATATTGGTCCCAGCTTCGCTGATCCCATTGCGAGACAGCTGTATGCTGAAATTGCTTCGGTTGAAGAGCAACACGTGACGCAATACGGTTCTTTGATGGATCCTGAAGAAAGTTTGATGGAGAAATGGTTATTGCATGAAGCCACAGAAATTTATAATTACATGAGCTGTGTTGAGCAAGAATCTAATCCTCGAATCAAAGCAATCTGGGAACGTTTTCTAGATTATGAATTGGGCCATTTGCAAATGGCTTGTGAATTGTTTAAACAACTTGAAAAACGGGATCCAGCCGAAATCATACAAGGCACGGTCCCTAAAATGGTTGAGTTTAAGAGCCAAAGAGAATTCGTGCGCAAGGTATTAAGGAATGAAGTGGATCTTAGAGCCAACGGTGCGGATTACATTCCCAGGAATGAAGAAAGCTCAGCGACTTTGAAATATCGCGAGCAACTCAATTCCGAAGGTGTACCTGCTGAAATTGTCTCCGCCGGTTATCAATGGACACCTGGAACTGAGCTCAACCAACAACGGATTTAAGGGGGCATACTATGGCTACTAATTCAAAATTAGGGAAAAATTATACAGGAGGCGATACTGCCCCTGAAAACATCAAATTGATGTTGGACGCTTGCAAGAAATTTCCACCCGACATTGCCGGTGATGAACATAAGCTTGAAAATGCAAGAATCAAATTAAACCGCGAAGCCAATCCCATTGGCTCCGTCCCTTTACCCATGTCGGTTAAAGGAATGGTAAAGGCTTCCTTCAATAAGTTGATTGGAAATCACCCGGAGCTATTTTTGGATAAATTAGGGGAGAGGCTGGCTTTTGAGCGTTCAGGAGTCAGATTGTATGAAGCAGCCATAGCCAAAATGCTCGCTTTGAATGAATCAAGGCGAATGTTGCAGCAATTGGAGCACATTCGCCGAGAAGAAGCGGAGCATATGGAAATTCTGGTTTTGGCTATTAAAAAGCTGGGTGCCGATCCAACCGCAATGACTCCAGGGGCAGACGTCACCGGAGTTTTAGGAATGGGATTAATCCAGGTTCTGACTGATCCAAGAACGGATGCTCCGCAGGCATTGACGGCTCTGCTTAATGCCGAGTTGATCGATAATGCCGCATGGGAGCTACTCATCGAGTTGGCCATGGGCAATGGCCAGGATGAAATGGTGGAGCAATTTGAGAAAGCCCTCGCCCAAGAGGAAGAGCACTTGTCCATCATTAAAGTGCTGTTGAAAGATTACCTGGACATCAAAGAAGATTTGCACGCCCAAAAGGCCAGCGTTAAGGAAGATTGCTATCACGTTATGCCCAGTCCAAGCGGGGGTTGGGATGTAAAGCGTGAAAACGCTACTCGGGTTAGCCGACATTTTAGCAACAAAAAAGATGCGGTTTCCTTAGGGCGTGAAATGAGCAAAAAGGCAGGGGTAAAACTGCAAATTCATCAACAAGAAATCAGGCACTAACCTCTGAATCAACTTGCTCATGTCAAAAGACTGGGCAAGTTGTTCTATTCTTTGCGTGATGGCAAACAATATAGACTAAGATAGCTCAGCAACTGAAAACCACCCTGAACCATGTGATTTTCTTCAAGATCAAATTTCATCACCAATTGATCCGCCAAAAAGAAAGCAAGCCAGAACATTAGAGACAGAATAAACGCCAGATCGGCACGTCTCATCCAAACGTTTGCGGAGCGATTTAGTGCGAGACAGGCCCAGATAAAGGCTATCGTGGACAAAAGCGACCAGAGGATAATCCCGGTAAATAACACACTCGGTATCCATTGGGGTAAAGGATACATGGCTAAAGATTGCAGCAGAAATGGGAAATTATTGTCGACTGCCCAGCTTGCTCGAAGTAAGCCAAGGTGTGCAAGCCCCCCGACGACATCAGTCCATAAGGCGATAAGCCACCACAGAGCCCAAAAGACAATCAGTATTTTTTTAAAATATTCTTTATGGTTCAGCATAACAAGCTCCTGCATTAGGCAAACTGCTTTAGAATTGGGAGCAAATGAAAAAGTTCGTCGAATTAACGAAGCAAATACAAAGAATGGTACCGAGAAGAGGACTCGAACCTCCACGGGGTTGCCCCCACTAGCACCTGAAGCTAGCGTGTCTACCAATTCCACCACCTCGGCATGGTTGGCTAAAAATACTCAAGAATAGCCAGACTGTCAATGTTTTATTAAAAAAATTGATTTGGCGGAGTATTGCTGGGCAATAAAAAAAAAAAAAATTATGGATATAGTATAGAGGAGGGCAATAAGACCTCTAGGAATTTTTGTAAAAAAAGCCCAGAATCTTAAAATGGCTCCGTTTACTGTTTCCTTATGACCTTTCTTGATATCTTACAAAAGGCAGTTGATTATTGCTTTGCCTTAATGCCTCGCAAAAGACCTGATTTATCCAAGGCGAATCTGATTGCGCATCGTGGGGTACATGACAACAAACAAGTCATGGAAAATACGGAGGAAGCATTTGAGCTGGCTTTGAAAGCAGGTTGCTGGGGCATTGAGTTGGATGTCCAGGAAACAGCTGATCATGTTTTGGTGGTTAATCATGATCCAACGTTGAAACGATTATGGGGCAAAGAGCTTGTTATTTCAAAGCTGAGTTTTGAGGAAATTCGAAATCTCGTACCCAACATAATGAGTCTTGCTGAAGTAGTAAATAAATACGGCAAGCGAATGCATTTGTTTATTGAACTTAAGGCTCCGTTTCATGCCGAAGAAGAGTTAGCCAGGATAGTATCGTCTTTAAGCCCTTGCAAGGATTATCATCTGCTCAGTCTCGATGAAAGCATTTTTGCGACACTCAACACATTTCCCAAGCAGGCATTGCTGCTGGTGGCGGGTCCTTACAATGTTAAGAAATTTTGCGAGCTGAGCTTGCAAAAGCAATATGGCGGCGTGCTTGGTCATTATCTGCTGCTCAATAAGAATAGAATTCGACATCTTCAGACGGATGAAAAACAAATGATTGGAGTGGGTTTTATTGATTCGCGCTTTGGCTTGTACCGAGAGTTGAATCGGGGAGTCTATTGGTTGTTTAGCAACAACATACCTTGTTTGCTCCGCGCCTTAAAACAATACAAAAATTCAACTTCATAAATTTAGGGCTTGAAGACCTAAACATTTCCTGTTAATCCTAAACATCTTAATTACAGTGTTCAGGGATGAAAACATGAAATGGCTTCGAAATACTCTAGGTCCGCTTTTTCTTATTCTCGTTTGCCCACCATTTGCCATTCTTATGTGGTATACCAACAGTCATTTACAGGGTTCTTTGCAGCAGCTTGGCCTTTTTCTTAAGCAAGAAGGTATATTCCGAGGAATTTATGAGATATGGCAGCCGCTGTTTTTTGGCTCACCTACCGCATGGACTATCATTGCAGTATTTATTTTCTTTGAGTTTTTGCTCGCCAAGTATTTAAGAGGTAAACCATTTAAAGGGCCTATCACTCCCAAGGGAAATGTCCCTTTATATAAGGCGAATGGGGTTGCGGCTTTTTTGCTGACGGTTTTTAGTTTTTGTTTTTGCAGTTTTTATTTAAACCTCTTTCCTGCAACCATTATATATGATGAATTTGGAGCCATTATCGGGGCTTTAAATTGCCTCAGTTTGCTCCTTTGCTTAGCCTTCTATTTTAAGGGGAAATTTTGGCCCTCTTCCACGGATTCAGGGACCACAGGGAACTTCATTTTTGATTATTATTGGGGCACTGAACTTTACCCCACCTTTGCTGGCATCAATCTTAAAATGTTTATCAATTGTCGACTGGGCATGATGAGTTGGGGACTCATATTGTTGTCTTATGCTGCAAAACAAGAAATGCTTTTTGGTTTAAGTAATGCGATGTTGGTGGCGGTGGCTTTGCAGTTCATTTACATAGGCAAATTTTTTCTTTGGGAAACCGGTTACCTCGCTTCACTTGACATCATGCACGATCGAGCAGGCTTTTACATCTGCTGGGGTTGTTTAGTATGGGTCCCTTGTATTTATACTTCACCAAGCATGTATCTGGTTTTGCACCCCCATCACTTAAGCCCGTTTTGGGCGGTGGCAATTTTTACGGCGGGAGCTTCGGCCATCCTGATTAATTACCTGGCTGATAGGCAAAGGCAACGGATCCGTGCAACGGCTGGGCAGTGCAAAATTTGGGGTAAAACGCCTCGCTTGACCTTGGCAACTTACTACACAGAAACAGGAGAGCAGAAGCAAAATTTACTGCTAAGTTCCGGATGGTGGGGAATTTCCAGGCATTTTCATTATTTGCCCGAAATTGCCGCGGCATTTTTCTGGTCTGTGCCCGCGTTGTTCAATCATTTTGCGCCTTATTTTTACGTTTGTTTTTTAACCGTTTTGCTTTTGGATAGGGCGTTTCGCGATGATGAGCGTTGCTTAAAAAAATATGGTGGGTATTGGAAAATGTATTGTGAACAGGTTCCTTATAAAATTATTCCCTATGTGTTGTAAGTTGAAAAATTTCCGCGGCATGGCCGCGGAAATGAATTGAGGCAAATTGTAGTCCTAGCCAGGATAGATCATCTTCTTCGGATTCACGTATTCTTTAAATTGTGCTTCAGTCAAAAAGCCTAATTTAACGGCGGCTTCCATTAAAGAACTGTTATCATGGAATGCCGTTTTTGCAATTTTAGCGGCTTTGTCATAACCAATGTGTTGATTTAAAGCAGTGACAAGCATTAAAGAATTGTCTACATAATAGGCAATTTTGTCGCGATTGGCTTCTAATCCTTCTACGCAAAAGACTTGGAATGAATGGCAACTGTCTGCTAACAAATTTAAAGAATGAAGCACATTAAAAATGATCATCGGTTTAAATACATTCAATTCAAAATTTCCCTGACTTGCGGCCACAGCTACGGCAGTGTCGTTGCCAATGACCTGGGCACATACCATGGTCATGGCTTCGCATTGCGTCGGATTGACCTTACCAGGCATAATGGAGGAGCCTGGTTCATTCTCTGGCAGGTGCAATTCACCAAGGCCGCAACGGGGGCCTGAACCTAACCAGCGCACATCATTGGCGATTTTCATTAAAGCACAAGCCAAAGCCTTAAGGCTGCTGTGAGCCATTACCATAGCTTCATGTGAGGCAAGGGCTGCAAATTTGTTGGGTGCTGAAATAAAAGGCAAGTTGGTCAGCTTGGCAATGTGTTTGGCTGCGGCTTCTGCAAATTTAGGATGCGTATTCAATCCGGTACCGACGGCGGTGCCTCCAAGGGCTAGCTCATACAACTCGGGCAGCATGCGTTCTATGCGATGAATGCAAGCATCCAATTGCGCCACATAGCCGGAAAATTCCTGCCCTAAAGTCAAGGGGACGGCATCTTGCAAATGAGTGCGACCTATTTTGACGATGTCTTTGAATTCGTCCATTTTGGCAGCCAGGGCATCGCGCAAGTTGCGCACAGCCGGTAAGAGTTTTTCATGAAATGCAAGAGCTGCCGCAATGTGCATGGCGGTTGGAAACGTGTCATTAGAGGATTGCGACATGTTCACGTGATCATTCGGATGAATGGGGGTTTTACTGGCAAGTTTGCCGCCCGCTATTTCAATCGCGCGATTTGAAATCACTTCATTGCTGTTCATATTGGACTGGGTGCCGCTTCCTGTTTGCCACACGTGTAAGGGGAAGTGTTCATCCAGTTTGCCTGCCGCTACCTCTTCGGCCGCTTTTATAATCAAATCGGCTTTGTCCTGTGGCAACTTACCCAATTCCAGATTGGTGAGTGCGGCGGCTTTTTTCAAAATACCAAAGGCATGAGTCACTTCCCGAGGCATAATGTCATGACCAATATTAAAATGATGCAATGAGCGTTCGGTTTGTGCACCCCAATACTTATCTGCAGCGACAGCAATCTCTCCCATGCTATCGGTTTCAATGCGTGTATCCGCCATCTTTTATCCTCTTTGTGAAAAGCTCAAAGTTTAGCATAGGCAATGTTGATAATTAACTTTAAAAACAGATGGCGTATACTTCATCACATGATTGGTAAGCCTGTTGAGGAAGTGGTGAGAGAAGTTCGTATATATCAGCCCGGGAACTATGGCAGCGGTCAAACTCTGGAATTATCATCGGCTCAAGGACAACATGTTTCTGTCGTCTTGCGCATGCAAGCCGGAGAAAAAATAACCCTGTTCTCAGGGGATAATCGTGAATGGGAAGCCGTCATCGTTTCTGCACATAAGAAAAAGGTGGAAGTTTCCATCATTAATGAAAAACGATTGAGTCGAGAATCACCCAAGCGCATTCACCTTGTGCAAGCAATTTCCAAGGGAGAGCGCATGGAGTTTGTCATGCAAAAGGCCGTAGAGCTAGGTGTGGCCTCCATTACGCCCGTATTATCCGAGCGCTCTGTTGTGCGCCTTGATGAGGAGCGGATGGAGAAAAAATGGTCGCAATGGCAAGCGATTGCGATTGCCGCTTGTGAACAGTCAGGGCGCAACCAAATTCCCCAAATTGAAAAAATCCGCCATTTGAAAGAGGTTTTGCAAGCCCAATGGGATGCTTGCAAGCTGGTGTTGCATCCAGGTACAGAGAAAACCTGGCGGGATTATCGCTTTAGCGAAGCCAATATTGTATTGTTGGTTGGCCCCGAGGGTGGGTTTAGCGAGCAAGAAATAAATCTCATTCTGGCTTATAATTTCCATAGCCTGGCTTTAGGTCCGCGTATTTTACGAACGGAAACCGCAGCCATTGCCGCATTAACTGTGTTGCAAGCAGTTTGCGGTGATTTATAATCTCTGTCAGACTGAAATCAAATTTCATAACCAAAAGGTGATTCATGAGCGCAAATATTAAAACAATAACGGATGCCAGCTTTGAACAAGACGTGTTAAATTCTGCCAAACCCGTATTAGTGGATTTCTGGGCCGAATGGTGTGGCCCCTGCCGTGCCTTGGCTCCCATTTTTGAAGAAGTGGCTGCCTCTCACAGTCAAGACATCGTCTTTGCAAAAATTAACATCGATGAGAACCCCCAGACTCCTTCCAAATATGGCGTAATGAGCATCCCGACCCTGATTCTTTTTAAAAATGGCCAGGTTGAAGCCATAAAAATGGGACTACTCAATAAATCTCAACTGAGTGCATTTGTCGAAAGCAACCTTTAAACTTTGTATATTCTTAGGCATTTCATTGTGCTGAGAATAAAAAAATAGTAGTGGATCTCCTTGAGAGACTATGTTAAGCTGGTCTCTCAAGTGTGGCCGTTCCTCAGGCTGCCACTCTCTTTACTCAATTCACAACTGTATTCTTATCCTAATTAACTCTTGCGGTTGTGCTAAAATGAGTATTGATACTGGCGAACTTAGGGAATTGCCTCTAGGCAGCAGCTTCCCAGCTGTCCTTCCAATAAATTATCTCGGAAAAATCCATTTCGTTTAACCAACACATCAAGTGAGAAGTATGAATCTTAGTGAACTTAAGCAATTACCCATTGCCGATCTAGTCAATATCGCACAGGAAATGGGGGCTGAAAATACGTCCCGCATGCGCAAGCAAGAAGTTCTTTTTGCCATTTTAAAAGCGCACTCCCACAAAGGTGAAGATATTCTTGGCGGTGGTGTTTTGGAGGTATTATCCGACGGCTTTGGTTTTTTGCGTTCTGAGGACGGTTCTTACCAGGCAGGCCCTGACGACATTTATGTATCCCCCAGTCAAATTCGACGTTTTGGCTTGCGCACAGGTGATACCATAACCGGCAAGATTCGGCCTCCTAAAGACAACGAGCGCTACTTTGCCTTGTTGAAAGTTGATCAAATCAATTACGATTCCCCGGAAAGCGCCAAGCGCAAAATTTTATTTGAAAACCTGACTCCCTTGTTTGCTACAGAACGCCTTGTTATGGAACAAGGCAATGGCAGTACTGAAGACTTGACCGCCCGAGTGGTTGATTTATGCGCTCCTTTCGGCCGTGGCCAACGTGGTCTTATCGTTTCCCCACCCAAGGCAGGTAAGACATTAATGCTGCAAAACATTGCTCATTCCATTGAGAAAAATTACCCCGAATGTTATCTCATCGTCCTGCTGATTGATGAACGGCCTGAAGAAGTAACCGAAATGCAGCGTTCAGTGAAGGGTGAGGTAGTAGCCAGTACTTTTGATGAGCCTGCGCAACGCCATGTGCAAGTGGCTGAAATGGTCATTGAAAAGGCAAAACGTCTGGTAGAACACAAGCGTGATGTTGTGGTTCTGCTTGATTCCATTACTCGTTTGGCTCGCGCCTACAACACGGTTGTGCCATCCTCAGGCAAAGTGTTAACTGGGGGTGTTGATGCCAACGCTTTACAAAGACCCAAGCGCCTTTATGGTGCCGCTCGTAACATCGAAGAGGGTGGAAGCCTAACCATTATTGCTACGGCTTTGGTTGATACCGGTTCTAAAATGGACGAAGTGATTTATGAAGAGTTTAAGGGTACCGGTAATATGGAGATTCACTTAAGCCGAAACATTGCTGAACGACGGGTCTTCCCAGCGATTAACATCAATCGCTCTGGTACCCGCCGTGAAGATCTCTTGTTAAGCCCTGAAGAACTCCACCGCACCTGGATTCTGCGTAAAATTCTGCAATCCATGGATGAATGCGATGCGATTGAGTTCTTGCTGGAGCGCATGAAGAATCATAAAACCAATGCCGAATTTTTTGAGGCCATGAAACGTCAAGAGTAGTATTAAGTATCCTCTCTGGAGCTGAGTGCTAATCTTGCTTTCTGAAGTTTGGCACTCGCTTGAAATAGGCTTTAAGGCTGAAAAGCATGCACAATGGATGGTCATTCAAGCAGCATCCTTCGTGTTCTTCCTTCTGGTACAAACATTCCAAAATTCTTAAGGCTGGAATACAGCCCTGATGCATTTGCGTTCATCCCTCAAACCTCCTGATGTAAAAAAACAGCATGGCTGTGTTGCAGTGAGCGGTGGTAGTCGGCTAAACGCTATGCGATAATCAGCAGAATTTATCTGAGTAGCACCCTTATGAAATACGCCGATCTTCGTGATTTTATTGCCCAATTGGAGAGCCGCGGTTTACTAAAGCGCATTTCCTATCCTGTTTCTCCTCAACTTGAAATGACTGCCGTGAGCGATAAGGTATTGCGTTCAGGGGGGCCTGCACTTCTTTTTAGCCATCCGAAGGGCAGTAATATTCCTGTATTAAGCAATTTATTCGGTACTGTGGAACGGGTTGCATTGGGCATGGGTGAGGAGGACATCAGTGCCTTAAGGGAAGTGGGTAAATTATTGGCAGCACTCAAAGAACCCGAACCGCCAAAGGGTTTTAAAGACGCGTTCACTAAGTTGCCATTGCTGAAACAAGCCTTAAATATGGCACCGAAATACGTCAGCAATGCGCCTTGTCAACAATACGTCTGGGAAGGGGACGAAGTGGATCTTAATCTCTTGCCCATTCAAACCTGTTGGCCTGAAGATGCAGCGCCGCTCATCACCTGGGGGCTGGTGACTACCAAAGGGCCTCATCAAGAGCGCGAAAATATAGGCATTTATCGCCAACAAGTGATTGGCAAAAACCAACTCATTATGCGCTGGTTGTCGCACCGGGGGGGTGCTCTCGATTATCAGGCCTGGCAGGAAGTTTATCCAAATGAGCGCTTCCCGGTTGTGGTCACTTTGGGAGCCGATCCGGCTACTTTACTGGCTGCAGTGACGCCAATTCCTGACAGTTTGTCTGAATACGCCTTTGCTGGATTGCTGCGGGGGCAGCGCACACAACTCGTTTCCTGCATCGGTAATCGTTTGCATGTGCCGGCCAGTGCTGAAATTATTCTCGAAGGCTATATTGAACCGGGTGCTTTGGCGAATGAAGGCCCTTATGGCGATCACACGGGCTATTACAATGAGGTGCAAAAATTCCCCATTTTTACGGTAGAACGCCTTACTCATCGGGAAAAACCAATCTATCACAGCACTTATACAGGACGTCCACCTGATGAGCCAGCGATTTTGGGCTTGGCTTTAAATGAACTGTTTATACCTCTATTGCAAAAGCAATTCCCGGAAATCGTCGATTTTTATTTGCCTCCTGAAGGTTGCTCGTATCGTTTGGCAGTGGTGACGATCAAAAAGCAATACCCAGGGCACGCCAAACGCATCATGATGGCAGTTTGGTCTTTCCTAAGGCAATTTATGTACACAAAATTTGTCATCGTCTGCGACGATGATGTGGATGCGCGCAATTGGCAGGACGTCATTTGGGCGATGACCACTCGCGTTGATCCGCTGCGGGACACGGTGATGGTAGACAATACACCCATTGATTATCTAGATTTTGCCTCCCCCATATCAGGACTTGGTTCTAAGATGGGGCTTGATGCGACCAACAAATGGCCAGGGGAAACTCAGCGGGAGTGGGGGAAACCCATTGTGATGGCTAAGGAAGTCATTGAAAGAGTGGAAGCTTTTTGGCCGGAGCTGGGGTTAGGGGAATGACAAAATTGATTACGGCTGACGTGGAGCAAATCAATCCTTTAACGGACAGCATTTTGCAAGTTTACTTAAGACCATCTAAATACATTGAATATGAAGCAGGACAATATTTGCAAGTCATTACTCCAGATGGGGAATTGAGTTATTCCATTGCGAATGCTCCTTTAGGTTCGCACCAATATGAGTTGCATATTCGCCACAGTCAAGAGAACAGCAGCAATCAAAAACTTCTTAATGAAATCAAAAGTAAAGGGAAGGTTCAAATCCATCTGCCACTGGGAAATTGCTATTTAAATCGATTGGAAGCTGACAAGCCCATTTTGTTTATTGCAGGCGGAACCGGTTTTGCACCCATTAAAGCCATGATTGAACAATTGTTGGCAACAGGAGATAAGCGTTCTTTTGAATTATTTTGGGGTGCACGTTCACAAAGTGATTTGTATCTTGACGATAAGGTGCGGCAATGGCAGGCTCACGTGGCGCGCTTTCACTATTTTTCTTCTTTGTCCCAAAGCAGCAGGGAGACATTGGCTTCAGTTATTCTGGACCATCATGCTAAAGATTTGAAAGAGTGGCAAGTGGTGATTGCAGGCCCATTTGATATGGTTTTTGCCATTCGTGATGTTTTGCTGCTCTATGGGGTCAAAAAAGAGCAGTTATTTTCAGATGCATTTGATTTTGAAGAGAAGGAAAGCAATTAATGGAAACATTGTATCAAATTTTAGGCATTCTTGGTGCAGCTTTGATTATTTGGGTCTTGTATCGAGCCATTAAGGGACGGCCTGATCAGTTCAGCCGTGAAAAACTCGCTAAAAGTTTTTCAACCCTGGGAATTTTGGCTCTCATTTTAATTGCTTTTGTTGCTTTCCTGGTATTTCTCCTTAGACAAACCTAAGGGATAAACCATCCAACAAGATTAATGCTGGATTCTATTACTGTGATATTTTCCATGGCTCTCATGGAGATAAGTTTCAAGATTGGGGTTATTAATTTTAAGCGAGCTGGGATCGGGCTTAAGGAAACATTCTTCCACATAAGTGATCTGACTGCTCTCATCCACTAAAAGCCTATACCAGGGATTGCGCGTGGCAAATTCGCGTTTCATGGCTTGCGGATTATAACGCCCTGAAGCTTGAAAATAAGGATCAGCATCAATGATAACCGCACGATAGCCATGTTGTTTATGAATGACTCGCTCACCGACGTTAAATTTTGCCGATTTATTCATCATTCTCTCCCCGTTTTAGTCATTTCTTGCCTTTTGCTTCTAATATCGGTTAGCCTCGCTAGATCTTGAATTGCATGACACTGGAATGAAACGAAATTGGTTAAACGATAAAACTCATGGCCTAACAATTTTATTGATCTTCAGTTATAGCTTCATGCATCTGAAGTTAACAGGCCAGTACACGGCCGCGACTTTGGATAAACTCGTCCAGTTCAACGCTCCTTTGCCCTATGGGCAGAGATTGCTTGTTCCGGCAATTGCCCATTTTTTTTCTTTATTCCTGCCTTTGGAAACTTACCAGATCTTTTTTTTATTGGAATTGTTAATTAACAGTGCATTGTTTCTGGTTTTGGTTAAATTATTGATGGAAGAATTTAAGCCCAAGCAAGCACAGCTGTTAAGTTGGCTCTTCATTTTGCTACTGCCTTTGATAACGGTGGTCAATTACCGTTTCAATATGAATGGGGGAGCAGCCTTTTTTTACCCCTATGACAGCGCTTCTCTGCTATTCCTGACTGCGGGATTCTGGCTTTGCCTGCGTTCTCAATGGCTTTATTATGTCATTTTGCTCATGGTTGCCACTCTGAACCGCGAAACCAGTCTGTTACTCGTTCTGATGATTCCAGCCTTGCATTGGCAAAATCTTAGGGCGGTAATAAAACCCATGTTTGCAGCTGCTCTGGCTTACCTATTGGTGCGCCTATGCGTATATCTTTTAGTTCATCACCAAGCCGGTGAATTCTTTGAGCTCTACTTTCGCTATCCCTATTACACGCATTATGAAGTGAATTTAATTTGGCTTTGGCAAGAGGAACATATCTTTTTATTCCTGTTTTGTTTTGCGGGTTTACCCCTATTTTGGTTTATCTTCTTCGATTTTATTCCTCTGCAATACCGTCCTTTACGCTATCCCATGCTTTTTTATTTTCTATGCTTATTATTTTTTGGTCAGCTAATGGAGTCCCGTCTTTATATGGAAATTGCGGCCTTATTGTATTTGCCAGTATGTGTAGCAATCAAGAACTGGCTCCAGGAGCAAAAGCCTCTTCCCGCGCCTAAAGCAGGATTGTTGAGTTCCATTAATGATTATGCCGTTCTTGTGATTCTCGCGGCCGCACTGCTTTTAGGAAAAATACTTAATCCGTTGATTGTTTATTGGGGTAGTTTTTATCATTGATTTTTGGTTGTACACAGCCTGCGAGCACGATGCCCAATTCATACAACAGGCAAAGTGGAACTGCCAATATGATTTGCGAGAACACATCAGGCGGGGTTAGCAGCATGCCAATGACAAAGGCTGCCACGATGACGTAAGGACGAATTGTTTTTAATAGAGTTATATCAATCCATTCTAACTGGACCAGGGTCAGGCAGAGTAAAGGCACCTGAAAACATAAACCAAACAGCAGCAGCATCCGCGTAATAAAATCCAGGGCATTGGCCATGTCAGGCAATAACTTCACGCCTGAAGGGACTGCCTTGGCAAAAAAATGAAACATAAAAGGCAGGACAATGTAGAAACCAAATAATAATCCTAACAAGAATAAAGCAAAGCTCATGATCATTGCCGCCCGCAAATGCTGCCTTTCCTGCCGATATAATCCTGGGGCAATAAATTGCCAAATTTGTAAGAGTGCAAAGGGGGCTGTGCACAGCATGGCGGCATTGGCGGCTAATTTGATTGGTGTGAAAACGGGTGAGGTTATCTGTGTGGCGATTAGTGATTCATTTGCGCTTAAAGCATTTAGCAGGGGTTTAATCAGGGCGGAAAATAGGTCATTTGCAAAAAAGAAAAACACTAAAAAAAATAGAGCGAAGAACATTATTACATGCAGAGCTCTTCGTCTTAGTTCCAGTAAATAATCAAGCATTTTTTTTAGAATTCTCCAAGCCATATGAAGATTAAAAGTAGCATGATTTAATTCAAAATGAACAGTTTTTTCTATCTCATATAAGAGACAGAAGGCCAGTTTCGCCTGATCGTTATTGCTGTGAATAAAGCAGTCGTTTAAAACAAAATAAATAATCAATTGTAAAAATTTTTGATATAATTTGTCTTTGATTTTGAGGTAAGATAAGTGAAACATAATCCACGCAAGCGCTTTGGCCAGAACTTTCTACAAGATCGCCAAATTATTAACCAAATTTTAAGCGCAGCGAACTTAAAACCAGAGGATAAGGTTGTCGAAATTGGCCCGGGTTTGGGTGCATTAACCAAGCCCTTGCTAAGACAATTGAACCACCTTAACGCGATTGAAATTGATCAGGATTTACTTGAGCATTTAAGGCAGTTGCCAGAGGCAGAAGAGAAGCTAACGCTGTTGTCCGCTGATGCGCTAACCGTGGATTACAGCCAATGGGGCAAGCATCTGCGGATCCTTGGTAATTTGCCTTATAACATTTCAACGCCTTTGCTGCTTCACTTAGTCAATTACGCGCCATTTATAGATGACATGCATTTCATGTTGCAAAAGGAAGTCGTCCTTCGTATTGCCGCAGAACCAGGCACAAAAGCCTATGGCCGTTTAACGATTATGCTGCAATATTTTTGTGATGTGACTTATTTATTTGATGTTCCACCTGAAGCCTTTTATCCAAAGCCTAAGGTTGATTCCGCGATTGTTCGTTTAAAGCCTTATCGGCAATCGCCTTTTCCTGCAGTTAATGTAGCCAGACTTGAACATTTGGTGGCGCAGGCTTTTTCAATGAGACGAAAGACCGTGGCGAACAATCTGAAACCATTTTTAAATGCTGCGCAGCTAAATGATTTAGGCATTGATGCCAGTCTGCGACCTGAGCAGCTTTCAATTGCAGAATATGTTCGATTGGCGAAATTTATGGACAATTAGTGTAAAATATATAGTAATCTAAATTTTGGAGATTGATTTTGTTTCATCGTTATGGAAAGAAAACCAAGTCACTAAAGGCTAAGTCTTTAAGCGATTTAATACGCATTATTCAGGCTCCAGTCATAATGGCAGAAGAAAAGCGCAAAGCTTTACTAATGCAAATTAGAGATGCGAGCACCCTGGAGGAGCCGCGATTCGACAGTCTCTGCTTGAGTTTAATCCATAACTTTGTTAATCACTGCCAAAACCTTCCAGAAACAGCCAACAGTTATTACTCGCAACCGGGCGGCTTGTTGGATCATGCTTTAAACAGGACGGAAGCCGCGCTTTCCTTGTTTAAGCAATACGTCATTAAAGAGGGTATTCAGGAATTATCAGAAGAGCAAAAATTATGGCAATATGCTCTTTTTTCGGCTGCCATGTTGCAAGGGATCGGTAAATTACAAATCGATTTTAGCATCACCCTTTATGACAATAATGGCCAATTCCTTAAACAATGGAACCCATTACTCGAAAATTTGGCTGCAATGGGCAGTCACTACAGCTATGAATTTTTAAAAGAATCGGACGAGGACCTTCGACGCCGGCTTAATTTGTTGCTAGCCCGCATGCTTATGCCCATCAGCGGTTTCAGCTGGATTGCTTCCAATCCGCAAGTATTGGCCGTATGGCTGGCTTTGCTTAATGAAGATTTGCAAGGGGCAGGCACATTAGGTGCGATTCTAATCCGTGCGAATGCCATTGCCCTACAGCGTTATTTTAATCAGTTTTTAGTGAGGCATTATGGTTCGCGTGGTGGCCGTTATGCACGAGTCAGTACGTTTGCTGGTGGAACGCCAGAATCCATCAATGAGATTGAGCAACAAATAGGTATTGAATTCATTCAATGGCTAAGCAAATCACTCGATGCTGGTCGCATCATGGTCAATAAAGCTCCTTTGTTTATGGTGCCCGGAGGAATGTTGATGTCTGCTGATATGTTTAAGCTGTTCGTAAGAGAGCATCCGGAATTTAAAAACTGGCAAGCGGTTCAAAATGCCTTTTTGTCTTTGGGTTTGCACCGTGTAAGCCCCGATGGCAATATCCAGTCTCGCTTTGAACAAGCGAATAACCAGCAAATGCACACAGGAGTGGTTTTCTCCGAATACGCTGTAGCCTTACCCAATGAGGTGCAGGTATATAATTTAAATACTGGTAAAAGCAACAGTATGTCAGCCACTGAATTGATTCACCAGTCGCAATTTAATCACCATTTCACCCGCCAGCAAGTGAATTATGCTAGCAATCCACTGCTGCATTTGAATGCAGCAGGTCAATGGCAACAACCCGCTAACACGGCATCTTTGCAGGTTAGGCTACAGCCGGGAGTGACCAACGGTGCCTGATTATGCAATTGGTGATGTGCAGGGATGTTATGAACCTTTGCAACGCTTGCTAGAGCACATTGATTTTGACGAGAAGCGAGATAGGTTATGGTTCGTGGGCGATTTGGTAAATCGAGGCCCACAATCTCTTGAAGTATTGCGTTTTGTAAAACAATTACCGCTTAAACCTCATATTACTTTGGGCAATCACGACCTCCACTTATTAAATAGGTTGTTTGGCAATCATCCACATGTCAATTCTGATGACAGCCTGCATGCGATTTTGGTCGCCGAAGATCGCGAAGAGTTAGGCCATTGGTTGCGCCAACAATCTATTTTACACCATGACCAAGACTTGAATGTAGTTATGTGCCATGCTGGTATTCCACCCGTTTGGGATTTGGCTGAAGCCAAAGAACATGCAGTAGAACTGGAATCGGCATTAAGAGGAGAACATTACCAAAATTTTTTTAGTCATATGTATGGCAATAAGCCGGCTTGTTGGTCTGAAGATTTAAGTGGTTTAACGAGATTGCGTGTCATTACCAATTATTTTACACGCATGCGGTTTTGTGACAACAATGGTTGTTTACTTCTGGGATATAAAGGTACCCTTGCCGATTCCCCTTCTGATCATATTCCCTGGTATGCTGTCCCTTCGCGCAAAGCCATTGCCGTTGATATTGTATTTGGACACTGGGCTGCTTTAGAAGGAAAGACCCCCGGGACTGGCATTTTTGCCATCGATACCGGCTGTTTGTGGGGAGGACATTTAACTGCCTTAAGATTGCAAGACCGACAGCGTTTGGCGGTAGAAGGGCTAAAAAAATAAACTAACCCTGATTTTTGAGCATTTCAAACCAATACTAATCCCGTGCTATGCTGAATGATATTGCTGTTACGAATTTTTGGATCAAATTCAAAGGCATTCTTGGATTATGAAGAAATTGCTGCTTTTGGCGCTAAGCACTTTGCTGTTTCTTGCAGCCTGGATTGGTTTTGGTTTTTGGCCAAGGAAGGCCATTGAAGTAGTCCATCCAATCATCGGAACGGCCGTCCAAGCTGCCTATGCCACAGGGACAGTAGAACCCACCGTAATGATGCCCATTTCCTCACAAGTCACTGCCCGTCTAATTCAGCTGAATGTCGACGAAGGAAGTGATGTAAAAAAAGGGCAAGTCCTTGCCCAATTGGAAGACATTGATCTACAAGAAACCTTAAATGAGCAAAAAGAGCGGGAAGAATTGGCAAAAAAGCGTTTTGAACGCAATGCTGAGCTCATTAAAAAAGGAATGGTTTCCAAAGATGAGTATGATCGCACGGTTTCAGAATGGAAAGCTGCCATTGCTCAAGTCAAAGCCACTGAGGCCAAAATAAGCTATCTCAAGCTGATTGCCCCTGCTGACGGTAAAATCATTCGCCGCGACGGTGAAATTGGCCAATTAATTCCCGCGAATCAGGCTGTATTTTGGTTATCTTGCTGCGCCCCTTTAAGAATCTCCACCGAAGTGGATGAAGAAGACATTGCCGATGTCCGCGTAGGCCAAAAAGTATTAATTCAAGCCGATGCTTTCCCAAACAAAATGTTCTACGGTCAAGTACAAAGCATTACTCCGAAAGGGGATCCCATAGCGCGCAGTTATCGAGTGCGAATTAGGCTTTCGCAGCAAACCCCTTTACTGATTGGTATGACTGCGGAAACGAATATCATTTTTCATGAGAAGACGAATGCTTTGTTATTGCCATTAAGCACTCTGGTGAAGAATGAAGTTTGGAAGGTTGAACATGGCCGCCTTAGAAAGGCTTCAGTCGTAGTCGGCACGAAGGGCTTGCAAAAAATAGAGATTATAAAAGGAGCCAGCACAAAGGATTTGGTTGTTTTGCATCCGAGTGCAGATTTGAAAGAAGGAATGCGTGTACGTCCGGTGCTGCTTGACCAGGAAAAGGAATGAAACTGTTTATCCTGATCGCCATTAAACATTTACTTGCCAGAAAACGCCAAAGTCTGGTTTCTTTAATGGGTATTGTGTTAGGGGTGGCATTCTTTCTCAGTATTTCTTCGCTGATGCAAGGTTCAGAAAAAGATTTTATTAAACGTTTAATTGATAATTCGCCGCACATCACCATTGTTGATGAATATCGCAATCCTCGCCGCCAACCTGTTGAAAAAATTTACAAGCATGGCGTCATTGAATTAAGACGTGTTAAGCCTTTGACGGAGACCAGAGGGGTCCGTGGTTATGAGCAAATCATTAAATACCTGCAAAATATACCGGGCTTGATTGTTTCCCCCGTGCTTGTGGGGGAGGGTCTCGTCAGTTATGCCGGAAAAGATGTGGCCATCACGTTAAATGGTATGGTCCCTGAGGAAATTAAAAAAGTTTCAACCATTGAAAATTATATGCTAACAGGGACGGTTGATAATTTAATTGTGAATCGGGATGGAATAATCATTGGTAACGAACTGGCGCATAAATTATCTCTAAACATGGGGGATAATATCAACGTTACAGCTCCGACAGCGCAAGTAAAAACGTTTAAAATCCTTGGGATTTTCCGCACAGGCCGCTCTGATTTTGATAACAGCCAGACTTTTGTGGACATCAAACGCACACAAGCTTTGCTTAATCGGGCCAATCGTGCCAATAACATCATGATTAAATTGGCTAATCCTTATCAGGCTTACACCCTTGCTGCTGAAATTGAAAAACAAGTGGGTTACAAGAGCGTTTCATGGCAGGAGAAGTCGGAAGATTTATTGAATACTTTAGTGATCCGCAACATCATCATGTACAGTGTAGTCAGTGCTGTTTTAATTGTTGCGGCATTTGGAATTTATAATGTAATTTCCACAGTCGTTATGGAAAAACACCGGGATATTGCCATTTTAAAATCGATAGGCTTTCACAAGAAAGACATTTTGCTAATTTTTATCATCCAGGGTTTTATATTAGGCTTAATTGGTTGTTTGCTTGGATTGCCCTTGGGCAGTCTATTGATGTATAGCCTAATGCAAGTCAGCTTTAAGCCACCTGGTAGTTCCGAAATCATTCACATGCCACTGGATTGGAGTTACGTGCAATTTCTTATTGCAGGCGGCTTTGCTTTGACGGCAGCAATGGTTGCAGCATTTTTGCCTGCAAGAAAAGCTGCATCGGTGCAGCCTGTGGATATTTTGCGAGGTGGGATGTAATGGACACGGTGATTAGGGTTGAGCATCTTAGTCGGTCGTTAAGTGGGGAAATTGAAATTACTCTTGTTGATGACATTAGTCTGGAAATTCAGCAGGGAGAATTTCTGGTGATCTCAGGGCCATCAGGATCAGGAAAGTCTTCTTTACTTTATCTATTGGGATTATTAGATAGGCCAAGCAGCGGTAAGATTTGGCTAAATGGGCAGGACATCACCCGTTGCCCAGAAGATGAACTTGCAACCATTAGACTCAGTCAATTGGGATATGTATTTCAATTCCATTTTCTTTTACCGGAATTCACCGCTTTGGAAAACGTCATGTTGCCTATGCAGCGTTTAGGAAAACTACCCGCGCAAGAGATAACAGCGCGTGCACAACAATTACTAAGCAATTTAGGTTTAGCCTCTCATTATAATAAATTTCCCAAGCAACTTTCCGGGGGGCAAAGTCAACGAGTTGCCATTGCTCGCGCATTGGCCAATGAGCCTTTACTGATTCTGGCCGATGAACCGACCGGAAATTTAGATACAACTTCGAGCGCAAATGTGGAAATGATTCTACGCAACTTGGCTCACGAGGAAAATCGTGCGATCGCGGTAGTCACCCATGATCCCTCTTTTGCAAAAATGGCGGATCGAGCAATTCATATCGTAGATGGCAAAATTCAGAACTCTTGATTAATAGCTTTTAAATTTCTAGATAAACCACAAACCAAAAGCAAACAAAACATAGAACAGCCCAAATCCCATTAAGCGTCCTGGTGATAATGCCTGTTTACGGAGCAACAGAAAAAGTCCTAAAATCGACAGCATGGTAATGGCTGCGCCCCATATTGAGGCTTTGCTGAGCAGCCAGGGTGTAAAAAGAATTCCAAATGCACTGGGGACCGTTGCTTGAATCATCATAGCTCCGCTGATATTGGCAAGCGCCAAAATATGTTTTCCCTGGCGAACCCAAATGATGGCATTCATCGTTTCTGGCAGTTCAGTAGCAACAGGACTGATTAGTAAGGCCATCGTTTGTGGTGAAAATCCAAATTCTGTGCCCAGTATTTCCAAATAATGAACGAAAACCTGCGAACTTGCGAATACCAAGGCTAAAGCCAAGCTCGTTTGCAACAATGCCCATTTTGCAGGAGGATTGCTCTCATGCGGTCGAAATTTCAAGGGTTCCAAATAATCAGGGTGCTCAGAATCATCTTTTTCATTCATTTCATGAAATACATAAATGACGTATGCCAAAAGAAACAGGAGCCCAAGCCAGGGTTTATAAACAAAAGCCACTAAACCCAATGCAATTTTAAAAATAAAAATACTAAGAAACCAACGCTGATCTTGCTTAAGGCTTTGTTCAGTACGTCCTGAAAGAAACTTTATATTCTCGTTTCTCTGCTTCAAAATAAAAGAGAGTCCCACTACGCCATAGGCAATTGTTGACAAGACCAGAGGACCGCCAATTGCTGCGCCAATTCCGATTTCTTTTCGCGCTGGATTATTGCCAAACACCACCGCTACGAAGGTAACAATACTTTCAGGCAATGCTGTGCCGAATGCGGCCAAGATGGTTCCTGTGGCATTTTTAGTAATATTGAATTGATGGCCAATCCATTCAACGCCGTTGACGAAATATTCACAAGAGAAATAAATGACTATCGCTGCTACGAGTAAAATGAAAAAAGCCATATCCATCATGCCTTGATTTTTCGCCGGGTTTTCTATGATAAACGGTGAGGCAATAATCTTATACGGTTGTCTATGGAAAAATTGCTTAAGGACTCATAGAATGTCATCGCGGATTTTAAAAGGATGAAAACATGCTGCTTCACCCTATCATTGAGACTGAACGCTTAATTCTTAGGCCGCCACAAGCCGGTGATGAGGTTTTTCTTAACCAAGCCATTAAGGAATCGCTTCCGGAATTGTCCCGCTGGATGCCCTGGGCCCGGGATCCGAGTATTGAAACCACCCGTAATTTCATCCATAAAAATTTGCAACACTGGGGCACAGATGAAATGAAGGAGATGGCCTTCATCACTGTACTAAAGCAGGAAAATCTTATCATTGGAGCCTGTGGTTATAATGACGAGAGCGACCCATTTGTGCCCTACTTTGAAATCGGCTACTGGATTCATAGCCATTTTACTGGCAAAGGCCTGGCGACGGAGTTAGCCCTTGCACTTAGCCATTATGCTTTTGATGTATTTAAAGCGGTTCGAGTGCAAATTTGCTGTCAGCCTGATAACGTTAAATCCCGTCGTGTTATTGAAAAATGCGGCTACCAATTTGAAGCCAAATTACGGAATCAGTGTCTTGATTTGTTGAGCGGCAAACCCACGGATCGCTTGGTTTTTGCCTGTTTCAGTCCTGAGCAACTCCCTAAAATCTTTATAAAATACACGCACACAGATTAAATGTTCTCCGCCTTGGCGAACCTCAATGGTCAGTCCAGCCCAGTAACTGCTCAATAAAAATCATATTTATTTAAAATAGCACTTTAGTGGTTTTATTTTAACCCGTAATGAATAATTTTGGTCCACATGATATACTCTCGACGCCACACTGGGTGGCTATTATTCTGGAGAATTAACTATGAAGTTAGCGAGAGTCGCCATTCTATCCATGATGGTTAGCGGAAGCTTAACCGCTCAAGACGTTAAGATCGCTGGTACAGTGACTAAGTCTGCTAAGTTGCCAGTTCCCCCTGCAGTAACTGGAGATCAACGGGTCGCAAGGATGGCCAGTAATGAAGTGATAAACATTAAATTCTTAAATATTCAATTATCTGAACGTGCGAAGCAAAATTTTGTAAAGCGCGCGCAAACCGTGCTGAATCGTTTGCAGCAACCTTCATTAAGTCAACAAACGACTTCAGAAAACGGCAACTCCAGAGTCAGCTTGGGCATGAATGATGTCCCAGTGTTAGATCAGGGGGCCCATGGTACTTGTGTAACATTTGCAAACACGGCTGCTGTTGATGCTGCGCTGAATAAAGGCGATTACATCAGCCAGCTATGTCAATTGGAACTGGGTAATTATCTTGAGAAAAACGCCTATTCTACCAGTGGATGGGATGGCTCATTCGGACGCATCGTGCTGAATCAAATGGACGTTTATGGCGTCATCAGTAAAGAGCTGCAAAAATCCCAGGGCTGTGGTGGTCTCACCGAATACCCGGTGCATGATGGAAGTATTCCAGAAGGCTTCATGAATCCTGAGGAATATCACCAAAACAGCGAAAATCTTGCTGATAGGATAGCTTGGACGCCTGTTCTTGATGTTGTTCAAGCATTTTCAGATCGTGTCGATACTGAGAAAACCCTTAATGACGTAAAATTATCGCTGCGGGCAGGCGATCGCGTCACTTTTGGTGTTTTGCTGCTCGATTTTGATTTGGGCTTTTTGGGAGCTGTTGGCAGCCACAAGACTACTTATGACACTTGGGTACTAACACCAGAGATAGCCAGAGATGTCTATTTAGGTGGAAATTTTGGTGGGCACGAAATGGTGATCACAGGCTATGATGACAATGCCATTGCCGTTGATGAGCAGGGACGTAAACATCGCGGTTTATTAACCTTGCGTAATTCATGGGGTGATAATGTGGGTGATCATGGCGATTTCTACATGTCTTATGATTATTTTAAATTGCTGGTCATTGAAGCCCAACGCATACGCTCTTCCGATGTTGCCGAAGGCTAGGATGTACAATTATCCAAAAAATCATTAAGTTAAGTATGAAGCAATTCTTGTGCAAGGATTGTGCTGGGATTGCTTCACAATGCTCTTTGTTAAAATCTTAAAATTCTTTACAGTGTAGCTAATATTCATTTAAGTTTTAAAAACTATAATTTTTTTTTTATTCGAATTTGGCTAAAGGTAATCAAAATTATTAGATTTTATTCTTTGCAATTTTTGCAGACTGAAAATAAAATAGTCAGCTATTTTCAAGGATACGAGAATAAAAATTTGTGGTCCACGAGTCATGTCGTTAGCATCATGGGTTGGTTAACGGCACTAGTCCTTCCTGCTTTTCTTTTCTTTCTTCTAAAAGAAACGACCATGAATTGGGCATGCACCAATTTTGTTGTTATTTTCTCTGCGGCGTTGAACATGTGGATTTTTCGTTTGGTTCCGGAGTATGTCCCAGCCGTGTTCATGATTTTAGCCACCATCATTTTAGGCTTGGCTCATCAAAATGTGTTATTGTCAGGATTTGGTTCAGACAGCTTTTTTTTGGCACTTGGTGTATTTGGCATTGGTGCCGTTTTGGTTAAATCACGCCTGTTCTACCGCTTGTCATTGCTTATTCTAAATCATTTGCCCAAAAATAAATTTCTTCTGCAACTGGTTTTATTTGGCATTGGTCTTTTGTTAACACCCGTGATGACAGCTCAAAGCGCTCGCGTTTCGCTCATTGCCCCCTTGCTTGAAGACATGCGCAAAACAGCCGGTCTTAAAAGTAAAAGTATGGCGGCTAATAGCTTGGCTTGTGCTGCTTTTAATGGTTGTATTTTGCTTTCGGTCATGTTTTTAACGGGAAAATCCAGCAATTTTGTGCTCTTTGGTATGCTGCCTGAGCAAACTCAATGGCAATACGGTTGGCTGAACTGGCTTTTCGTGGCCTCAGTGCCCGGATTCATTCTCATTGCTCTTTTCCTGCTGTTAAACAGCTTGCAGTTTCGCAATGAGGACGAGTTGCTGATTAATCGACTGGCCATTGGACGTGAGCTTCGTCTTTTGGGGAAACTCAACAATTATGAGTGGGCAGCCATTCTTAGTATCACGGGCTTAATCTTGGGCCTGGCTTTTTCATCCTGGCATCAAATACCCAGTGCCTGGATTAGCTTTGCCATTTTTTTTATTTTACTGACTTTAGGCATATTGAATAAGGATGATTTCAAAAATGGTATTAATTGGCCTTTTCTTTTTTACTTAGGTGCCATTATTGGCATCATGCGCTGTGTACAAGAAATTGGCATTGATGCCTGGATTGTTGATTATTTATTCTGGTTAAGTCAAATCGCCAATCAGAACCAGGTGTTGTTTCTTATTCTTGTCTATGTGCTTAGCTGGTTAGGTGGTTTGCTGTTTGGAACGATGGCTGCCCCCGCTTTGATGTTTACATTGTTAATGCCTGTCGCCCAGCAAGCCGTATTAAACAGCTGGCTCATTGCTTTTGTAATTCTTATGGCAACTGAAGCCTGGATTTTTCCTTATCAATCCAGCTACTTTCTTTGCTTTGAAGAATGGGCCAAAGAAACCCAAGCCTATGATTTACGCAAAACAGTAACTCTAAATGCCTGGTTTTCTGTGTTACGCCTGCTGGCGATTTTATTAAGCATACCGTTTTGGCGAGCGGTTGGTGTGCTATGAGTAAAAAGTACATCACCACATTCTGTTCGACTTTGTTTTTATTGACGGTTTTTTTCTTTCTGGCTTATCAGCATCAGCATAAGCCCCGAATTTTTATTCTGCACAGTTATAGTGCCAGCATGCCCTGGGTGCAAAGCTTAAATGAAGGGGTGCGTAAGGTATTTGGCGATAAAACTTACATCAGTCTGCGCTATTTTTACATGGATACCCGGCATCACCATGACCCGGATTATCTCGAGAGAGTGCGAAAGTCATTAAACTTGGCCATTAAAGCTTGGAAACCGGATATTTTAATTGCCTTTGATAATGATGCGCAAAACATGGCCGTTGAAGAATTTGCCGCATGTCGCAATCTTAAAATTATTTTGGCTGGCATCAGCGACAGTAAACGCTGGCTGGAATATGAAAACACCCCTAATGTGACTGGCATCACCGAGCAAATACCGGTTAAGGCGATTCGTGAGATTTTGTCCCTATTGTTTCGCAAACAAAAAAGAATCTATTATTTGTCGGATGATTCTGAAGCTGCACGCATGTTGGATAAAGATATAAGCAGCCAAAATTGGGGAAGCTATGAACTGGTTGCTCATAAGCGGGTAAAAACCTTTGCTGAGTGGCAACAAGCGGTTTACGAGGCTGAAGATAAAGCCGACATCCTATTAATTTCAATTTACCATGCCATCACTGATGTCAATAAACGAATTAAAGCCAAAGATTTAGTGAAATGGATGAATGAGCACAGTAAAATTCCCGTGGTGGGTATTTATGAGTCTTTTATCATTGATGGCGGGATTCTAGCTGTTGCCATTTCCAGCCTGGAACAAGGCTATACGGCTGCCTGGCTGGCATTAAATATCATTGAAAAAAAATTATCCATTCAGGATGTGCCTTTATTGCATGGCAAAACATTTTCCGTGTTTATGGATAAACAATTATTGCTTCGCCACTTTCCGCAAGTCCACATTCCAGTCATCATTGACGCTTTTTCCAAATCCCATTGGAGCCTCGAAGGACTTTCAACTCCCGAGATTGATCTCTCCAGTATTGAAAAACTGAAATTAAAAAAGGCTTAAATTTTGCTATAGACAAAATTTTAACACAAAATACCAAAAAAGCTCTGTCTGCTTAATTTTGACTTAATAAATACACGTTAAACTATTTTCAGTATCAATAAATGTTTAAGGTGTTGTTATGCCCTTCCAATTCTTTCGTCCTGTAATCAAAAAAATTGATGCGGCTTTACAGACCATGACCAAAGCCAGTAATCCCGTGGTGGGCGTGCATATACACAAGGTGAAATTTCCCAAGGTATTATGGCGAATTGACGGCCGATGCGCACAGGAAACTTCGAAGGTTGGATTTGAGGCCCTTTGCAGCAAAGAAGAGGTGGAAAGCATCACGCTTGACCGATTAAACAACTACCAGTCTTTCAATCTACAACGATTTGGAATTGGTGCTTGTGAGAGTTTGAAGGACTTAAATAAGGGATATGTCGAAGGCAATCCCGGGCTGGCAAGTAAGCGCAGTATTTATGGTTTTTACAGCAAGGCCTTTCATCTAAGCCAATTGCGACTGGTTGCCAATACGGAAGGAAATGAGCGTGACTATGAGAATGAATTTATCGTGGTTGACGCCGTGAACCCTAAGAATTTTATTTTTTCAACAGGCCCTAAATATCGCGATAAATTGCTAAACGGTTTGTTAGTGCCCAATGAAATGGCACTATTCAATTCTTCTTTGCCAAAAACCTTGCGTTTGGAAGACATTCAAAGCGTGCAGACTTTACTGCCATGGTTGGTTAAAAATAATGCTGAGGAAGCGGCAATTCGCATGACCAAAACAGTCTACGGCCATCTTTCACAAGAAGCATTAAAAATGCACTTTAAGGACAATAATTATGTGGGGGCCTTAATACAGGATTTACTTTCTGCCTCCTCCAATTATATAGAGCAGTTGGAGACGGAGTTTAGCGAAGAAGTGCCAGCCAGCAGCGGCCTATCTAAGTAATCCATTAAACCCCAATTAGTATTCGGGGGTTTGTTCTATGGGGTGAACTTTGGGCCGCCCGCGTTTTCTTTGGATTTTAGCTGAGTTTCCAGAGTATCGACATCAACGGCAATCATAATATGGTTTTCAGGATCCAAAATAGCTGGATTCATAAAATACACTTGGTCGAAGCGCAAACTCGTATTATTGCCAATAGCCGATTCAACGCTGGCATAATTCCACTCATTACCGGGCAAAGAATTACTATCCGAACAATTGACTGCACAGCTATGGTATTGTGTCTGTTCTTTTTCAGAAAATTCTAAAACATCACGGGCGGAGCGAAAAACCTCAGTTCCCCCGTAAGCTCGCTCAATAAAAAGCTGATCAAAAAATTCTTCAAAGTTGGATGAAAAGATAGGAAATTCAACTTTGGCGATATGCGGAAATTGCCCTGTCATTAATAAACACTGAAAAGCTCTCAGATAATAAGGGTAAAGGTGATGGCTGATATCATATTCACCATTCACCTTCGCAAAATAACCCATTCCTGCTGCAGTGGCTTTAAGTAGGGCGGGCTTACCTGACTTTGCTGCGGCATGGTCAACCGCAGCAAGCAATAAACCGACATCCTCAAGTATGGATTTCTGGTAAGCTTTGCTTAAAAAAATGACTGCATGGCTTTTAAAAAAGGAAGAATAGAATTTTCCTGACTCACTGCGGGCTAATAAAGGGAAGCCCACGCGAATACGCGACATATCCAGGTTCAGATCATAATCTCCAAGGCTCTTTTTTGCTTCTTCAAACTCATTTGGCAAATCTTTGTACAAATGAGAGAAGGCACTGTCTTTAATCGCTAGCATTTTATTGCAAGGGTCTAGAAAGAACATTGAGGTATGAAGATAACTGTTTTCAAACTGATGTCCTACCAACGAAAAAATATCAACTTGCATCGGTTTTTTCAGCCGGATTTTTGGATTACTTTGGGGATAGCCGCCAAAAGCCGCTACCCAACTGTGGGAAGCAATAATTTTCTTGGTTGCCTTTAACCGTTCCAAAGGGGAAAGTCCTTGAGCGCTGCCTGAAGCGAGCTTGGCAAAAAAATTCTTGCTGCCTTTGGGAAAAGTGGTCCAATCCTGAAATAAACCAAAATCATCGCCATCGACGGAAACAAGAGCTGTTTTTGCCGTTAAGCGAGGCAGTAAATACGGTTCTTTGTCGAAATACCTCGCATTGCTAAAGATGCGTGTGCTCTTCTGACTTTTTTCTAATAAATCTTGCTCAAATAACTGGCTCAACCCCAGGTTTTTTAACTTTTCCTCATAGCGTATACGTGTTTTTGAAGAAGATGGTAAATAACTTCTGGGAGAAAAAATTCCAAAGGTTCGGCGCATGAGAAATTCCTTTTGACATCTTTGGTAAATTATACAGCAAAATGGTCTTTTAAAAAACTAGATGTTGCTTGGCTAATCCTCTGATTTATCTTATTCTGTGAACGCCGAAAAAAATTAGCATTGCATTCCTGTCAAAGGTCAATGATCGACTTCGTTCTACGCAATCTTCTGATCAAGTTTACATGGAATAAGGTTCAGTGACGCTAAAATTAATCAGCATTTCTTTGCCCTGCCTTGATGTTTTGCATGAGGAATTTATTGGAAAGGAAAAGGTACAAACCACTCCGGAATTTGGCGCATTATTGATTTCGATAAAACCGCCATGAGCTTGAATGATATTTCGGCACATGGCCAAGCCGACTCCCATTCCATACTCTTTGGTGCTGTAAAAAGGTGTGAACAGGTGATCCAGGGCAATTTGAGGAAGGCCTGGACCATTATCTTGAATGCTCACCAAAATATGGTCTTCAAGACGTTTTATACTGATGCATAGCATCGGATTTTTAATGGATGCCACAATCATCGCCTCAAAGGCATTATTAAGAAGATTAATAAAAACCTGCTTAATTTGATAACGATCGATGTACACTTCGGGTAAATGACTCTCCACTGAGTACTGAATGGATATGGGGATGTCAAAGGAGAATTTTACTATTTTTATCGCATTTTCCAGCATCAACAGCAGGTTGACCTGCTCACAATGAAGTTCTCCTGTAGTAATAAAGCTCTTGATCCGATGGATATTCTCCACCACTCGATGAGATTGTTTCAAGGCAAGCTGCAAAGCCGCCAATAACTGTTCCTCATTGAGGGATTTTTGCTGCAAGCGAATTAGGCTACCCGCCAGGTAATTATTTAACGCAGTTAGTGGTTGGCCAATTTCATGCGTCAAAGTAGCAGCAACCTCGGCGAATTCATAGCAACGAGACAGACGAGCCAAGGTGGTTTGCTGCCTTCTAATCAACTCCTGGATTTGTTTATGCTCACTGATGATATTCCAGGCGCCAATTATTTTAATGGGCTTGTCGTTGGCATCGTATATTAAACAGCCGCGGACTTGAATCCATTCGTTGAAGTTATTGCCCAGTTGGATGCGAAATTCAAGTTGAAAATTTCTTTCTAAGCCGCGAAGTTCTTTCAGAAAGCGCTTGCGATCTTTGGGATGTATGAGTTTGATTAACTGGCTGAAGTTTTGAATGTTGATCTGCTCAGCAAGTTCCGGGGAAATCCGAAAATAAACGGAATTTAAGGTATTGCTTTTAAGATCCCATTGCCAAATATTGAGCTGACAAGTTTGCAATAAATGCTCTAGTTCATTCAAAGGAAAATCAATAAAAGACGAACCTAAGATGCTGGATTCGGATAAGCGTTTGCTTTTATCTGCCATAACACTTAGTGTACCTCTAAATGGAGCGGGTGAATTAACATGGAAAAGCGCAACTAAGGATAGCCCAGCACTCAGAATATGTTAATTAACGGATTATAATGACAAATTTTCCTGATTCTGTCACGGCTTAAGTGCAAATACATTCCTGTATTTTTCTATTCTGAAAAGCTAAACACTATACTTAATAAAAGACCAGAGAGAACATTCATGTACGACGAAATGGACGCAATCAAGGAAGATTTTCATAACGTTTTACAAAGAAACGGCTATTCTCCCAATCAGTTTGAAATCAATATAAAGCGGGGGAGTGAATATAATCCTTATCAGATTGTTACGATTCAAATCATAATCACGGTCTCAAAAAACGCTATCGAGAAGCAATATCACTTGTATCCAGGCTGGCATAGCAGCAGTAATTGGCCTGCGGATTTTGAATCCGATTTACAGCAAGGGGTATTTGATGCTTCCTAGCCATACCATCGCATCAAGGTTTTTGCTTTCCCATTACATTTTAGGTGTTGATAAAAATTGGCAAAAATATTGCTACCTTGTAGTCGAAGTGATTTAACATAAAAATGTTATGTTTTGTACTATAGTTTGTACTGAGCAGTAAATAACAAGGATAACAAGTGAGGGAATAATTATGAAAAAAATACTATTTGCCGCTGTTGCAGTCACTACTCTTTCTTTAGGCCTCACCAACTGCAGTACTGTTGGACGCACGGTTAATGCCACTGGTAATGTAGTGGGCCATACCGTGAATACAACTGGCCATGTGGTTGGCAAAACCGTCAGCACAACTGGTCATGTGGTTGGCAAAACCGTTAGCACCACTGGTAATGCAGTAGGTAGAGCGGTCCGCTCTTAAGAGTGAATGAGAATCATTGTAGAATAAAAACAATCAATGTGCTTTCTCCACTCAACAACCTCCAAGCCCTCAATGAGGGCTTTTTTCTATTTAATAAATAGGAAAAATCCCATAATTTGCGGTCCTTGGTTAAATTTGATACAATTCTTCTTTTTCCAAGGAGGATGAGTTGTGAAGTGGCTTCGATTCTTTATCAAACCAAGCAGTCGTGATAATCTGCGGATTGGGCGCATGAGTGCTGAAACACCTTTTCAGGAAATAAAAACCCAATTGCAGCAGGAAAGGCAAAAACTAGGCGATGAATTATTAATCGAACAGTTGGTTGAAGAGGGCAAAATCTTAAAAAAACTTGAAAAAAAGCGGCAAAATTATTCTGAGCTTGTTAAAACAGCCACAAACAACATCGTGACGCGACAAATGAGCCATGAGAATGCCGGAGGATTTTTTTGGCAGCTCCAACGGCAAAAATTAGATGCAGTTTTGACTCAAGAACAGATGAGTGTGCTTGAAGAGGAAAGAGACTGGTTGCAAGCACGTCAAAAAATTGCAGAAGAATTGAATTTAAAGTCTGAAAATTGGTTTGATTTGAACAAGTGGCATTCCTAGTTCAAATTGTTACATAATTGTTACTTTGAAGATCAAGCAAATTCTTCCTTGCTGTAGGCAATTCTGGCTGCTATTGGTTGCTTTTCCTTTGCAGCTTGCGCCTCAATTTTTCGGTAACGCTTCAGGCCACCTTCGCGATTAGCAATTTGGATATTCAAGCCTGGACGGGCATTCAATTCCAACATTAAAGGCCCATGATCTCTATCCAAAACAATGTCAACCCCAAGATAACCAAGACCGGTCAATTCATAGCAACTTGCGGCGATTTCTAAAATTTTGTCCCAGTAGGGAACCGTTATGTCTACGATGGGTGCTAAGGTATCCGGATGATAATCAATGGCATCATTATGAAAAACCCCGCCTAAGGTTTTGCCTGTGGCCAAGTTAATGCCCACTCCAATAGCACCCTGATGAAGGTTGGCTTTACCACCGGAGAGACGGGTTGGCAAGCGAGCCATGGCCATAGCGGGATAGCCCAAAAGAGTAATGATGCGAATGTCGGGAATGCCTTCATAACTGACTTCTTTAAACACTGGATCGACAACCACGCGGTGTTCAATGATGGCGTAATCATTATGCCCACCGAGAGAATAAGCGCCCGTTAATAAGCTTGACAGATGATAGCTGAGTTCCTGGGTGCTGAATAATTTTCCATTAATTTGGCGGTAGCGTCCAAACACGCGATCAGTAATCACAATAATGCCATCGCCGCCGGCACCATGGGCGGGCTTAATAACAAAGTCTTTGTAGGGCGAGAGGATGGCGTCAAGATTTCTAATTTGATGTTCACTGTCGATTATTTCATATAGCTTTGGAACAGCAATTCCAGCCTGGACTGCCAGTTTTTTGGTTTGTAACTTATCATCCACCAAAGGATACAGTTTTCTAGGGTTATATCGCAGGACATAATCACTGTTGCGCTGATTAATGCTTAAAACACCTCGCTTACGCAAACGACGATATAACTGCAACATTATACTTGCTCTCCACCTAGAGCCTTGAACCTGAATAATTCAGAAAGTCGATAGCCACGATATTGGCCAAACCATAAAATTAAGGCCAACAGCAGTAAAAGCAATTCAGGAAAAGCAAACACCAAATATTGTATCGGCTGATAACTCATCACTTGATAGGCAATCACGGCGGCCAGTAAACTGCCTATGCCGGACTTGATGGCATCCGAAGCTCCGCGCTCATCCCAGGTGATGCACATCCGTTCAATGGTCATTGTCAATATAACCATGGGGAACAGGGCAACAGATAAGCCGGACTCCAATCCCAGATTTTGGCTGATGATGCTGATGAAAATCATCAGCAAAATCACAATGGTAAGAATGGCTGCCAAACGCGGTACCAGAAGAAGCCGCAACTGATCTAAATAAAACCGTGCAAGCAGTCCTAAAGAAACGATGAGAATAAACAGAGAGATTCCCCATATAACATGGGTTTCACGAAATGCAAGAGCAATTAGCACTGGCATAAAGGTGCCAAATGTCCTTAAGCCCACGAAGTTACGAAGCAGCAGTATGATAAAGGCGCCAATGGGCACTGTCAGTAAAATTTTATAAGTTTCCTGCACATTTATCGGAAGTTGCAATAAAGAAAAGCGCAGCAATTGTGATTCAGTTTGCACGCCTCTGGTTTTAGCAATGGACAGGGCATTAATCGGAGTCGGAGAAACCGTTAAATTAAACGCCGGTTTTTTACCGCCAACGACATCAAACACTGGGTCAAAGCCGTATTGCCAAACCAGAAAATCCTTAGGTAAGCCGGTACTGCCGGTTCTGGGGTTAATAAAAGCCCAGTCTTTTCCATTGTAAACCGCCATCAATAATTTTAAATCGCTTTTACTCTGTTGCTTTAAATACAGCCCCTTTACCGGCATGGCGTATATCTTGGCCTGATTTAATACGGTGATGGCGGCTTTCATAACGGTTTCGTCATTAAAATCTGTGCCCACCAGAAGTTTTGCATTGCCATCTTGCTTATTCAATTCGCGAATAGTCCCTTGGGCGAAGGTCTGAATGTCAGCTGAGGATTGGCGAACTTGATTGGTGATTGCATCAACTGCGGCTTTTTCATGTTCGCCCAACAGAGGCGCTTTTACCGGGGGTGGTTTGACCAAAGACGAATCATTGTTATCCGTTTCACGAAAAATAGCGCGATAATAAAGAGATTGCACCCCGCTGCTTCGTCGCAAAGACCAGATGGTGACTCGATTGTAACCACTTAGGTTGGTGGTTACGCCGTAATTATGAGAAACAAAATATTCATCTAGAATGGCAAAATAGGGTGGCATGTAGGGGATGCTAAAGCTGGCTTTTACAGGAGTATTTCTTTGCGCTGTAAATCGAAGGTTGGCTTCTACCATCCAGCTGTTTACCGTTTCTGTATCCGTTAAAGGCACATCCAGAACAGAATAGCGATAAAAGAAGACTCCCAAGCCGACAATGGCCAAGGTTAGGATTAAACCATACACATGATGTCTGTTTGATTTCATTTTATTTCAACTTTAGGGGTTTTGATCATAAATGCATGTTGCGGATCAACCAGACCATCAAAGGCGATGATGGCATCTCGACCAAGGAGGAGGGGGTAGTTAAAACGCTTGCGGTTGGTTAAATTCACCGGAATAGTGCGTGTTTTATCACCAATTTTAACGTCAATCAGAACAACAGGACGTTTAATGGGTTCCGCATGGTGCTGCAAGGACGGATGTTCACCCGCCCGAACTTTAATTTTTACCTTGCCGACGTACTCGCAGGTAAATTCTTCCTCGCCATTTTTCCCGGGTACTTTAAATTGCAAATAGGGTTTGCCGTTTTTTTCAACCTCATGAATATCAACGGCGCTTAAAGAGGCTGATTTGGCGCCAGTATCCAATTTCGCTGATAAAACCATGCCTTTATCAACCAAGGTCGCCTTTTCGACGTAGCCATAAATTATTTTTTGATCTGCCGCCATAGTGCATCCTGAAAGCAATGATAAAACAATAATAAGAAAGCCAGGCAAACTCATTAAAACCCTTTATATTTATAAAAATCTCTATGCTAGCAGATTTGGCTGCTTACGCCCAGAGTCGTGCAGGAATTGATTGGAAATCCTGGGGGTAAAAATCGCAAAATGAAGAAATAATAGACAATATTTTTGCGGGTAAGCACAGGGAATGGTCTCGATTCTTGTTTGAAAATTGAGCGCAGGCGATATGGGTTTACTTAGCCCACCTAAAGATTGGTAAATTTAAATTTTAATTTCAATAACTTAGGTAAAAATCGAGCTGATGCATCCTAAAAAAAACGTCGATTTTTTTTTACGATGTGATAATATTGCTGATGGGCTGTTAATTTTTGTTTCATTTTCGTTCAAGATGAAAAAATGATTGCCATTTAGCCCCTGATTCTGTACAATTCGTCCCATCTTAGCCGTCTGCCTTAAATTGTAATGACGACCACCAGCGTCTCCAATACTGCTAAAGAAAATCCCCTCCTTGCCCAATTAGGCCAGCAAAGCGTCGACTTTGCGACACAGTTAAATAAGCTGCGCTACATTTATGCTTTGTATGGATTGCTTGATGGCTTAAGCATCTCTTACAGCATGTTCAAACAGGCTTTTGACCTGTGGCTAAAAAATTCAAGCTCTTCCGCCGATGTCATGCATGAATGGCTGCTTACCCCAGAAGGGATTGCCATTGCCATCTCCATCACCACCACCACCATGCTGTTTTCGTTGTTTGCCAACTATTGGACAGATGATAATAAAAATGATTTCAAGAGCTTTGTGGCGCAGGCATGGCCTTACTTGCGCGACACCTCCAAAGGTTTAAAAAATGCCTACAAAGGCTTTCGAAGCACCATTCAGGTTGCTGACCTTTTGGGTTATGGCAACCTTAATCAT
Organism: Legionella jordanis; assembly: GCF_900637635.1. NCBI lineage: Bacteria > Pseudomonadati > Pseudomonadota > Gammaproteobacteria > Legionellales > Legionellaceae > Legionella > Legionella jordanis. Next base: position 3,009,406 of record NZ_LR134383.1, on the reverse strand, counting down.
TTAATCATTCCTGTGGGGCTTGCCCTGGGCATTCTTTCGGCCATTAATCGCATTTGGTACCGTTATCACAAAGAGATTCGCAAAAAGATGATGGATACCCATAAGGGGTTGCTGAAATCTCTCCGGGAAAATAAGGGAGAGCTAACCTGGGAGGCCATTGCCGCTTACCGTTCCCAAATTCAAAGCCAATCCCTGGGGATTAGAAGGGCCATGATGCTTTCGGCTGCTTATGGCGGCATTGTTGATGGCTTATATCTATACATTGGCGTATTAACCTTGTGCTCCCTGTCCCCGCCCATGCTCACCGCCTTGACGGTTTTCTGTGCGATTTATTTTGCAACCTGCATCATTTCTCGTGTTTATGAGGAATACAATTATCAATGTACTCTCACCATAAGCCAGGCGAAAATTGAACTGGTTCTGCGCGGCAAAGAATTGGAACTCCAATTTTTAGAATTGAGTAAACTGGCTGAAGAGATAGCGACATTAAACAGCACTGATCCCTTAAAGCTAAAGCGGCAATTGGAACTGGCCGGCAATCTCGATTTCTTGCGCAGCAGATTCGAAGAGCAATGGCAGTATTTAAGGGGGATATCAACGCTTTCATACACCTCCGCGTTCCTGGCGGGAATGAAAAATGGGCTTGCGGCCTATGGTGCTTTGGCCAGCGCGATGTTTGCCGTTGCCACCATTTTAACGCTGGCATCAACCGCGTTCCCGCCTGTTTTGCTGATTGTTAGCGTTAGTTTGGGGCTAGCCCTGCTCATTGGTTTTATCGTCGAGTCTTTAATTAATGCCCACCGCTACAAGCAAAAAATAACTGAGGATGAGATTAATAAACCGCACGATGCGGAATTAAATAAGCTGCTGCAGGATATAAAAAGCAAGAAAGCAAGGGCGGAAGAGCTCAGCATAGAGACAGTTAGGACGTCCATTCCAGATGATATTAAGGGGACGCCCCAGTTTGCATTCACCGACTTTTGGGAAATTGTCCGTTCAGTTTGGTCTGGTGCAGGGAAAGGTAGTAAAGCGGTTTCTTTCATGATGAATGGTTTACAAGAGCGCGATGAGCATACTGGCCATTACCACGATGCCCCCATCATGCTGGGTTTTACCATTGCCAGTGTGCTCATTCATTCGGTGATATTGGGAGGTCGAGCTTGGGCGCGCGGATTTGGTCGCGATCGCCCAGGGGAAGAGGGCCAAGCAGCAGGCCTGTCAACGGCTCCAGACACAGTCGCTGCGGCAGTGGGCGGTAGGCCGTCAGGCCCCGGGGATTCTACTCAGTCAGGAAAGCCAACAACCTCGTTTTCAGGGGAATCAGACGCTACTATTAGGCACTCGTCTGATTCCCAAGACTCTGCTCAGTCTGCCCTTCATCATTTAACGCCTGATTCTCCGAATTCCTTTCAATCCTCCACCTCTTCATCAATGCACAACTCTGATATTCATGGTGAGTCTATAGAACTCAACCAATCTAGTGAGTCCAGCAACGAACCTTCCATTCGAACAAGTGCCCGTATATTTTCATCAGGAATTACCAGTCTATTTTTTGGAAAAACGGCTCCAAAGAAGACTCGTTCTCAGGACGATTTAAAATCAGCCGCAAAGCTAGTCCCACCTCAAATTCGTTCTCAAAGCGCTGAAAATCTGCAAACGCTCAACCAGGCTCCATCCTTTTTTTGAGCCAATATCGTAATTTAATTTATTTCTTGTAAAGCTCCGGATTTAAGCTTGGGTCATTATACATTTTAAATTGCTGATAAATACGAAAAGTACGCGTTTTCAGGTTGATTTCAGCCAGAAAATAATCCAGACACTCACGCAACTGTTTTTGTTGTTCCAGAATGGTTTGCCATTTTCGAAGGCAATTTTGGCGATGCTGCTCTGTCACATCCTCTCTTTGGGTTTGCAAATGCATATGGTAGGCTTTAAGAGCCAGAATGGATAAGCGATCGATCATCATTCCAGGGGTTTCAGAATGCACTGGACAGTCAGCTGGATTAGCGGGGTTTAAATGCCTGTAAAGCCATTCGTCCATGGCTTCCATGCAATTGTTTCGTTGTTGATTGCAGTAGTCGATTTCACGCTTGGCATGATAGACAAACTCAAAACCCATGTCATCCCGCCTTGCCCGGTCTTCTGCATGCCAGAGACGATAATTAAAAGCGTGATTTTGTTCCACTATGGCTAAAAAATTAGCCTCACTCAGTTGAACTTCTTGAGCTTGCTTCCAGCGGACAATGCAGTCTTCGTGCAGTAGAGCCAGTGTATTTACATCAATAAATTGGGTCATAGCAATTTGGGTGGCAAAAAAAAGAGTTTATCTTACCATGTCTTGCAGCATTTGTGTTTTTTTCAAAAACTAGAACAAGGATTGCTGAATGGGTTTGTTTTCTTTCTCCTGTGAAAAGAAATGGACGCCTAATCCCAAAAGCCGAATCGGATTTTGCTGTTCTTTCATTAATTTCATAAACAGCTCAAGGAATATAGCTAATTCAGGTTTATAGCTCTTTATTTCAGCGCTTACCAATTTAAAATTGTGAAATTTGAGTTTGACGTATTGGTTTTTAATAGCCATATTGGCCGCTGATTTTTCAAGTCGCTGTACTAACTCAGCGTGAAGTTCAGTAAGAATTGCCCTTGCCTCATCCAGGTTGGTGATGTCTTTGGACAATGTAGTTTCAACACTGAGTGATTTTCGCTCCCTATTGGGTTCTACAGGGCGATTGTCAATTCCTCGACACTGGTAATACAAATGCTCGCCCAGTTTGCCAAAATGGCCTACCAACTCATGGAAACTGATCTTTTGTAAATCAGCTGCTGTCTTTAGATTCATTTGCTTTAATTTCCGCGCGGTGACCTTGCCGACACCGAACAATTGCTCAACCTCAAGTTGGCTAACAAAAGTCAACACTTCTTCTGGCCGGATTACGAATAAACCATTCGGTTTTTGCCAGCCGGATGCAATTTTGGCCAGGAATTTATTCGGAGCGACTCCGGCTGAGGCAGTCAACTGCTCCGCCTGCCAAATTTTTTGACGAATGGCTTGAGCAATCCAGGTGGCACTGCCTTGATGCAATGTGCTAGCCGTCACATCAAGAAAGGCTTCATCCAGTGATAAGGGTTCCACCAACTCAGTGAATTCTTTAAAGATGCCCTGAATCACCTGCGAGGTTTGGCGATATTTCGCCATGTTCACGGGTAATAACACGAGCTCGGGGCATTTGCGCATCGCCAGGGCAGTTGGCATGGCAGAGTGAATGCCGTAATTTCTGGCAATATAATTGCAGGTGCAAAGGACGCCTCGTTCTGAAGCCAAGCCGCCAATTGCAACAGGTTTATTGGCGAGCGAAGGATCATCCCGTATTTCAATGGCCGCATAAAAACAGTCCATATCCACGTGGATAATTTTTCTTTTTGCACTCTCAGCTGAAATGGGTGACATATTCAAAAAGATGGTTAGATGGAGTAATTTCGCATTTGCCTATAATCAAATCAAATGCATCATGCAAATCATCTATACTATTATAACTTAGTCTAAAGATTGGAGCAGGGCATGAGTGAGCATGAATCCAAAAAACAACCCCTATCAAAAAATGATTTGGGGAACGTTTCGGGTGGAAGGAAAAAAAAATTACCGCTTACACCCAGGGAGCCAAAGCGACCGAGGGATGATGAGGGAGGAATAGGTCCGCTTCGTCCTGCTAATTAGATGAAGGCATCAGATAGCATGGCTAAGCCATGCTATCGAGTAACACCTCTTAGGCGTGCCAACCTAAGCTGATGTATGGCCCACGGAAGCCGAAGCTCGTGGTTTCAAGTCCGACCATTTTCTGAGCCGGAAGAATTTCGCCTCTTATTACATCCATAGCATTAATGTATTCGTTAACCTGATAACCTGCCTCGAGGGTTAGTCTTGAAGCATTGGCAAACACATAGTTGTAATCCAAGCCAATTTTACCAGTAATGCTGTTCACAATGCGATCGCGTTTTGGAGAGGTGAAGCTTGAATCCACACCTGACAAGGTCACGTGAGAATTAGAATTGACCTGGCCCACGATTAAACCATAATCAAAATAGCCAACCAGTCCTACTCCCCAGCGTAAATCATAACGGCCATCCAAGCTGAATAAGGGGCCTGCACCGTCGTATTCACTCGTTACGCTTCCAGGCGCGATAAAGGTTAGTTTATGATCCAGGCTGATGTAGCGTACCCCAACAGAGGGATGAATGCTGTAGCTGCCACTCATATCACGGTACATGCGCCCAACTTTAACATCCACTTGATCCAGCTCGTATTTCAGATGGGCATCACTAACGAAAGTGGAGCCGGGAGGAAGAGGGAAGAGCACGTTCGGGAAAAAATAACTGCCAAAGGAAATAGGAGAGTCGCTGGTGTCGTTGATAGCATGGGTATCATTTTCCAGACGCAAATAACTTGCTTCAATGTTATTGGCCGACATAGGGAAATCATAACCTACTCTCACAGCCCCTTCCCACTCGTGCTCAGGATCAAAAGGTTTGCTTACTGAGCGGACTCCTCCTGGAGCAGCATATTGCCAACTGTCTGTAACCATTCCTAAACCAGTCTCACTGGGTTTTACATACAAAGCTGTACCGGCAATGTAAAAACCGCCTGGATTATCAAATGCACAAAGAGCTGAGGTACAAACCGGCTCTTCCCCCATGGTTCCGGCTGAAACCACGCCTGAGAGAGTAAGGCTTGCAAGCATTGCAGGAAAAAATTTTTTCATCTATCACTCCATGATATTAAGGCAACATTGTTTGAGTTCCCAAAAAAAATAAAGAATTTTCTTAAGCTTGGCAAGTAGAATTGCATGTTTCATGAAAACAAATTGCTATCATTCCAGTGCAGCGGGGATTTATTAGAGAAAAATTTACTCTTGCTATGTAAAAATGACTGCTTAAGAATATAGTAGGATCTTTTGCAGGTTAATAACTGAGTTGTTAATTTAAGACTTGGTGTATAAAAATAATTGGGGGAGTTCCATGAAACTTATTTCTTATCTGCTGTTATTGTTATATGCTGCCTGGGTCAGTGCTGATAGTGCAATGCCTGCATCATGTAAACCAGTAGCGGTTACTGGAGAATCAGTGACACTTTCCGCCAAAACGCCACTATTGGTACTTATCCATAATTTGTCAAAAAGTGATTTTTGGATTACACATCCTGTTTCCGAACCAAGCGCAAGTGCAGGTTGGAGCAGCCGACTTCAGGCCGGGCACTGGTCGGCTCTTGCTTTAGACAAGGAATCTTTTGAAATAAGCTGTATTGAATCCAAACCTGGACATGAGCAGCAAGTACCCTGTGCTGGAGCGATCTCAGTATGCACCTGGACGCCGGAAAACATGCCCGCTCAAAGCTCTGGTACTTTCTGGGCTGCCGAAGACATGACCTTGCCAGCCTTAACTGAACACTTGGGGCAGAGAGGCTTTGCATTACCCGGTGCAGGCCAATAAGTGTTAGACTGAACAATAAGATTAAACTAATGTGGTGAATGTGAATAAAAAAACGAAGGATCCTTTTTATCAAAGGGAAAAAGAAAAATACGAAACGCCAATAGCAAGCCGAGAATTAATCTTGCAGGTATTGGAGGAATACAATCGCCCGATGTCGCGCAATCAATTAGTTGGCAAGTTGGAAATTAAAGACAGTGCGCAGCAAGAGGCATTGGGTTACCGCTTAAAGGCCATGCTCCGGGATGGTCAAATCATGCAAGATCGTCGCGGTCGATTTTGTCTTTTAGAACGAATTAACTTGCAACGGGGTACAGTGCAAGGCCATCCAGATGGTTTTGGTTTCTTCATCCCAGAGGCAGGGGGCGAAGATATGGTTCTCTCTGCCAAGGAAATGCAAACCGTCATGCATGGCGATTTGGTCATGGCCTATCAAACTGGGCTTGATCGTCGCGGAAGGCCGGAAGGTAAAATCCATGAAGTACTTGAGCATGCAAATCAAACCGTCGTAGGCCGATTTTTTACTGAACAAGGCGTTGGTTTTGTAATCCCCGACAATAAGCGTTTAACTCAGGACATTTCAGTGCCGCTTGAGTTTGCCAATAATGCCAAAAACGGGCAAATGGTGTTGACCGAGATTGTTGCCTTTCCAAGCAAACGGAACCAGGCTATTGGGAAGATCATTCACATCCTTGGCGACCACATGGCTCCGGGCATGGAAATCGAAGTGGCTATTTTTGCGCATGGCATTCCTGCGCAATGGCCAGAAGAAGTATTGAGTGAGGTGGCAAAAATACCTCAGCACGTTTCTGAAGAGGAACTGAAAAACCGCACTGATCTGAGACATCTGCCTTTTGTGACCATTGATGGTGAGGACGCTAAAGATTTCGATGATGCAGTCTATTGCTATGCAAAACCGAAGGGTGGTTATCAACTCTATGTGGCAATAGCTGACGTGAGTCATTATGTGGAAATGGATTCAGCTCTGGATAAAGAGGCAGCCAAACGTGGCAATTCCGTTTATTTTCCAGGTCAAGTGGTGCCTATGCTGCCAGAAGCATTATCAAATGGTATTTGCTCTTTAAATCCAAAAGTGGACAGGCTTTGTATGGTCGCTGAAATGGCCATTTCAGAGGAAGGTAAAATCACCCGTTCCCGTTTTTATCGTGCTGTTTTTCATTCCCATGCGAGGCTTACCTATAACCAAGTGGGTAAATGGCTTGCGGAAGAACAGATCGATAAAGAATATGAAGCCTTGTCTCCGGCGATGCAATCGCTTTTTGATTTATTCAAGGTATTGCTAAAAGCGAGAAAAGAGCGAGGGGCTATCGATTTTGAAACTACAGAAACTTATATTGAATTCGATGAAAATCGTAAGATTAAACAAGTTTTGCCAGTTGTGCGCAATGATGCACACCGCTTAATTGAAGAATGCATGTTAGCGGCCAATGTCGCAACAGCCCGTTTTCTTGAACGCTCAAAAATACCAATTTTATATCGGGTGCATTCCTTACCCGATGAAGATAAAATTAACGCTCTTCGTCTCTTTCTGGGGGAGCTTGGTTTAAGACTTGGTGGTGGAAAGAAGCCTCATCCGAAAGATTTTCAAAAAACAATGGCTGAAATTGGCGATAGGCCTGAGAGGCATTTGATTGAAACGGTTATGCTAAGATCCTTAAAGCAGGCACAATACATCGAAAAAAATGATGGGCATTTTGGCTTGGCCTATCCTGCCTATACCCATTTTACCTCGCCCATTCGTAGATATCCTGATCTTCTAATTCATCGGGCCATTGGACATTTGGTTGATAATCAGGACATTTCAGATTTTCCCTATAACCATGAAGAAATGAATCGATTGGGTAAACATTGTTCAGTAACTGAAAGACGTGCTGATGAAGCGACTCGAGAAGTGGTGGCTTGGCTGAAGTGCGAATACATGCAAGACAAAATCGGGCAGGTGTTTGAGGGAACCATTTCGGCAGTAACAGGCTTTGGTATTTTTGTTGAACTGAATGATATTTACGTGGAAGGTCTAGTGCACATTACTTCCTTGCGTAATGATTATTATGCTTTTGACGCCGTTAAACATCGTTTGGTAGGAGAGCGAACCGGCCAAGTTTACCGGCTTGGAGATAAAGTGTCCGTGCTTGTTGCCAGAGTCGATTTGGACGAGCGAAAGATTGATTTTGAACCCGCAGAAAAATGGGATAGTTAATGACTGAGCAGTATGTATACGGTTTGCATGCCGTGCAAGCTTTACTTGGCAGTGCACACCGGACTGCCAAAAAGATATATGTTAATCAAGAGCGTGTTGATCAAAGGCTTGAACGAATATTAAATTTGGCAAAGCAAAGAAATATAGCTGTTGAAAAACTCAGTCAGCAAAAAATGAATCAACGCTTTGCAGAGTTTTCTCATCAGGGGGTCGTGGCCTTAGCCGAGCCAGCCGTGAATTATGGTGAGGCTGATTTGCCTTTATTGCTGCAAAAAGCAAAAAAGCCTTGCCTTATTTTAATCCTGGATGGTGTCACCGATCCGCATAATTTGGGGGCTTGTCTAAGGACGGCTGATGCTACAGCGGTTGATTTTGTAATCATCCCCAAAGACAGGAGTGTTGGCATTACGCCTGTGGTCAGCAAAGTAGCCTGCGGTGCAGCGGAATCTATTCCATTGGTTCGCGTAACCAATTTGGTCCGCGCCATGGAGATTATCAAGCAGGAAGGGGTTTGGATATATGGGGCGGCCGGAGAAGCAACACAGAACTTGTATCAAATTGATTGTAAAGGTTCACTGGCTTTGGTCATGGGGGCAGAAGGAGAAGGTTTACGCCGGTTGACCAGAGAGCACTGCGATGGTTTATTTGCCTTACCCATGTTAGGCACCGTGGAAAGCCTGAATGTTTCAGTAGCAACTGGGATTTGCCTGTATGAAGTGCTAAGGCAACGTGCCTAGCACTTTATCATGTGGCTAGTAGATTAGCTAACCTTTGTTAGGCATTTTCTCTGAGCATGCAAATAATCGGGATTTGCTCCGTTAACTGGATTTCAGCTCGCTTCACATAACCATTTTTTTCATAAAGCAGCTGATTTTCAGGTTTGGCCGTTTCAAGATAACAGGGAAAGCCAGTTTCCTGCGCCAGTTTAAAGGTGTGATTCATGAGTGCCGTGCCAAATCCTTGTCCCTGTTTTTCTGGTCTGGTTGCCAGACACCAACAATACCAAAAAGGCTCTTTGCCCATGAGCCTATGGCGTTCTTTTTCGATGAGCTTGTCAAATGTCATCAATCGTTTGAAAGCGTCTTTACCCATCAGTTTGGGTAAGGCAAAAAAACCAGAACGAAATCCCTTCCACAAAGAGAACTTTTTGTCCGACGGCAATTTTCTTAAAGCCACTGCTTCCATCCCAGTAGTGCAAAACGCTTTACCATAGAGCATGCAATAGCGGGTAGTGGCTTCAAACATAGCGGGTGCTCTTTCTTGGTACTGATCCCCAAAAATCCAATTCATGACAGGGTCTTGGGCAAATGCCTGAGTCAAAATGTCGGCAGCTGCTTTAATATCAGCCGGCTGTATATCACGAATGGAAATGTTTGAATTAATCATTATTGTCCAACAAATTCGTTAATGGTTTTACTCAGCCGTGAAACCAAATCTTCGATCTCTGCTTCACTGATGATTAAAGGAGGCAACAGTCTAATTACCGTGTCGGCAGTTACGTTAAACAAAAGTCCATGCTTAAGACCGATTTGACGAGCATCGTTGGCTGGTCTGTCCAATTCAATACCGAGCATGTAGCCTTTGCCTCGAATGGCGCGCACATGCGGGTGTTCGCCGAGTTCAAGCATTAGTTTTTCTTTAAGGATCAGGCTGTTTCGACTGACCACCTCACATAAATTGTCTCGTTCAATTACATCTAAAACGGTCAAACCTACAGCGCATGCAAAAGGACTGCCACCAAAAGTCGAGCCATGATTGCCAGGTTTGAACAAATCACAGGCTTTATCAGCCATCAGACAAACGCTAATGGGTATACCGTTTCCCAAACCTTTAGCGGTAGTAATAATGTCGGGTTGCACGGCTGTGTGCATGTAAGAAAAATATTTACCTGTGCGGCCATTTCCTGTTTGAATCTCATCGAGAATTAACAACCAGTTATGCTTTTTGCACAATTCAGAAACAGCCCGTAAATAAGAATCATCGGCGGCATAAATTCCACCCTCACCTTGAATAGGCTCCAACATGATGGCCACAACATCATCACGATTTTCAGCAATAGTATGGATGGCCTCAATATCATTAAACGGTGCACGTATAAAACCAGGAACAAAAGGCTCAAAGCCTGCCTGTACTTTTCGACTTCCTGATGCAGTGAGGGTAGCCATGGTCCGGCCATGGAACGCCCTTTCCATTACGATGATGGAAGGTGTATCAATGCCTTTTTTATGGCCGTAGAGTCGAGTTAATTTAATAGCTGCCTCGTTGGCCTCTGCACCGGAATTGGCAAAAAAAGCTTGTTTGGTTCCCGTCATCTCCGTTAATCGTTGGGCGAGTAATTCCTGTTCTTTAATCCGATAGGCATTGGATGTATGCAACAATTTGGCTGCTTGTTGTTGAATTGTATTCGTTACATCAGGATGAGCATGGCCTAACCCGCAAACCGCAATGCCACTGAGAGCATCAAGATATGCCTTCCCCTCAGTGTCGTACAACCAAATGCCTTGACCGTGCGTGAAACCAATTGGCAGGGGGTTATAGCTGGTGATTAGTGCCATGAAAACTCCTTGTGTTGTATGCGTCCAATTTGGCAAACATGGACGCAGCGAATATTAGCGAAGATTGTTGTTTACAAATTCCCAATTGACTAGGGACCAAAATGCCTTGATGTATTCTGGACGAGCATTTCGATAATCAATGTAGTAAGCATGCTCCCAGACATCACAAGTTAAAAGCGCATGCATGTCATCTTTCATGGGGGTACCAGCATTGCTTGTGCTAATGATTTTAAGGGAACCATCTTTATCTTGCGCCAACCAAGCCCAACCTGAACCAAAAGTTGTTGCGGCTACAGTAGAGAATTCTTCTTTGAATTGTTCAAAAGAACCAAAATGTTTGGCAATGGCATCGCCAATCTTGCCTGTTGGGTTTCCGCCACCATTAGGGCTTAAACAATGCCAGTAAAAAGTATGGTTCCAGGTTTGAGCTGCATTATTAAAAATACCGCCGGAAGATTTTTTGATAATGTCTTCAAGGCTCATAGTCTCAAATTCTGTGCCGGCAATGAGTTTATTGAGATTAGTTACATAAGCACTATGGTGTTTTCCGTAATGATATTCCAGGGTTTCTTTTGAAATATGAGGTGCTAAAGCATCCATATCATAAGGCAAAGGGGGCAAAGTAAAAGCCATTTTAAACTCCTCCAGATTATGTGAATGCTAAGTTTAGCAGGACGGTGAACATATTCAATCTACTATTAAGTTAATTGAATTTTTAAAAACACTAGGGGTTATGGGGGATAGCACTTGCGGGGATTCAGTGATTTTTATGATTGTTGCTTAACCAAATTTCAATGTACGTTGGGGGATACTCTCAGAGGAAGGAATAATTGGTCATTCGCTAAAACGCCCAACAAGCAATCTCTTAGTATGTACGAAAATATAAATATTGAATTTATTTTTAAGTGCATTGACAATCAGCTCAATATTATAAAGGTCTTAAAAATTGCAGATGGATTTATTCTATTAAACAATTCAGGATGTTTGCCATGTATTGGCACTTCAGTCTGCTCCAGAATTCTTAATTGTGCAAAAATTTATAAAACACTTAGAAGATATATACACTGAGGAATTTGCTGAACCGATTATTAAAATGACAAAGATGACTATTCTTTTTGAAGGATTTTATCAAGCCCTTCCGGAAAATAGCCGAATAAAAAGCGAATTTTTAGTTGTAAGGATACAGCGATGGCAACAACACTATGGTGTACCCTCTGTAACTTTTTTGCTTTCTTACAAGTTGCAAATTGAGGACATTAGCTCCAAATTTCAGGAGTTAAATTCAAGTCCAATAGACCTGAGATTACAAAAAAATTCGTATTCAACAGCCGATGAAAATAATAATGTAATTATTAATCCCAATTGTGTGTCTGAAATTACAGTACCAGAACAAAAGGAGGAAACAGGAAAGTTTCTTAAAACTTATAATCCCTTTGGTGGGTTTACAACAGCACCATGCGATCCCTATTCGGCAAATTTTATTAAATATGCTGAGCTGGTAGCTGAAGAGGGTGGTCGAGTTTTAGAGATAGGTGCTGCCTTTGGGGTTGCCTCTTTACAAGCATTGGCACGTGGGGCGGAGGTTTTCTGTAATGATATTAGTCCGGAATCTTGGGGGCATTCACCAACGTTTACTGAAAAAGACATCCAATTTTAATTTATCTTCTACTGGGGATGTTAATAGATTAATACTTGTTCCAGGATCTTTTCCACATGAATTGCGCGGTTTGCCAAAGGGATATTTCGATGCCATCCTGCTGTGTCGAGTGCTCCATTTCTTTTCAGGGAACCATTGATTTATATTTAAATTTACTTAGATCCTTTTTAAAGCCCAATGGCAAATTATTCATTGTTTGTGAAACTCCATATCTAAAGAATTAGCAAAAATTTTTACCGGCATTTGAAAAAGGATAATGGAGAAAGTGGAATGGTCTGGAGAAATTGAAGATCCTTCAATGTACACAAAAGAGGTGCTCGACAAATCGCTCCAAAAAACAAACTTTTTCGTAGAACATTCTTCATACATTAATAGGAAAGGACAGTTTCCTGATGATCTAATTTTGGATGGTCGAGAAAGTGTCGGGGCAATAGCAATTAAAACTGAGAAATAGAAGGAACAGTGTTGCAAAAGATTTTTAATAAATACCAGGCAAAGGATCTTTACATTGGCAATATTCTTAGAATTGCTGCTTGGGTTATGAGAGTTGTTCAACCATTGACATTAACCGATTCGCTGATTCTAGAAAAATAATCTTACAATCCTAATATCTCTGGTTGTCTGTCTTTTGAGGATACTAAATCCTGCAAACACCGATTCTACTCCTAGGCCAGTTGCGAATTGATCTCATTTTCGCCATAATTAAAGCTGGTTTTTCATAATTTATAACTTTGAATTTTATAGGTGACCCAGTGGATACAATTGAAAAAATTAAGCAACAAATTGCTGAAAACGCAATCCTGTTATATATGAAGGGTACTCCTAAAATGCCACAGTGTGGTTTTTCAGCACGGGCGGTACAATGCATTGATGCCTGCGGTGTGAATTTCGCTTATGTAGACGTTCTGGCTAATCCGGATATTCGTCAAACATTACCTCAGTATGCGGATTGGCCCACTTTTCCGCAATTGTATGTAAAAGGTGAACTAATAGGTGGCTCAGACATTATTGCTGAACTTTATGAGCAAGGTGAATTAGAATCCATATTGCGCGAAGCAGTTGCCCTTTAATCTTATAATCGTTGGCACATTTAATGTGCTTAATCAAGGAGAAATAGATGAGTGTTTTAGTCGGACGTAAAGCCCCTGATTTTACAGTTCCTGCCGTATTGGCTAATGGGGAAATAACAGATAAATTCAATTTGCATGACTCTCTGAAAGGTAAATATGGCTTGGTGTTTTTCTACCCACTGGATTTTACTTTCGTTTGCCCCTCAGAATTGATTGCTCTGAATCATCGCATTGATGAGTTTAGACGTCGCGGAGTAGAGGTGATTACTGTTTCCATCGACTCTCATTTCACTCACAATGCTTATCGTAATACTCCAGTCAAAGAAGGTGGTATCGGTCACGTCAACTACACTATGGCTTCTGATATGACCCATACTATTTGCCAATCTTATGGGGTTGAGCACCCAGTTGCTGGCGTCGCCTTCCGTGGTGCCTTCATCATTGATAAAAATGGCGTGGTCCGTTCTCAAATCGTCAATGATTTACCAATTGGTAGAAACATCGATGAATTGTTGCGAATTATTGATGCGGTACAACATTTTGAAGAACATGGCGAAGTCTGTCCTGCCGGTTGGCAAAAAGGAAAGGCAGGAATGAAAGCTTCTACTAAAGGCGTTGCGGAATACCTTTCTACTCATTCTGACGATTTATAATCTTCATCCTGCAAGTTGCGCCAGGCATTCAGCATGGCGCAAAATAATTCAGCGGTTTTCTCCGCGTCATAAATGGCTGAATGGGCTTCTTTGGCATTGAAAGGAATACCCGCTGCTTTGGCTGCTTTTGACAGAACGGTCTGTCCATACATCAATCCAGCTAAAGTTGCTGTATCAAAGCAAGTAAACGAGTGGAATGGAAATTTAAGCCCGGAGCGCTTGGTTGCTTCCTTCAGAAATAATAAATCAAACCAGGCATTATGGCCGACGAGCACGGCTTTTAGGCAGCTTTTTTCTTTGAGAGCCTTATTGATAGGTTGATATAAATTCCTTAGAGCTTGCCTTTCTTCCAGTGCGAATCTAAGCGGTTGAAAGGGATCAACTTGGATAAACTCCAGAGATTTCTCATCCAATTCAGAGCCTTCGAATGGTAAGACATGTTCAAAATATCTGGATTGTGGAAAAAAGCAACCTTGCGAATCGATATCAACCAGCACAACACATACTTCGAGCAATGCGTTTTTAAAAGGATTCACTCCAGCCGTTTCAATATCCACGACTACAGGCAGAAAGCCACGAAAGCGGTGTTTAAGTTCATGAGCAACAAGGCTCTTACCGAGGTTCATAAAACACTCCATGCCAAAGTATCACCGGCTGCAATAGGAACAACTTGCTCGTTGCCAAATGGGAGCATGGCGGGTACTAATTGGGGTTGTTTTTTTAAGGTCACTTGTTCTTTATTAATGGCTAATTGATAAAATACAGCACCAAAATGGCTTAGAAAAGACTCAAGTCTAGGGAGCTTTTCACAGTACTCGAACACTTGCGCGTATAAAGCTAGGGCATAAGGTGCTGAGAAAATTCCGGCACAGCCGCAAGAAGATTCTTTGTTTTTGACAGCGTGTGGAGCGCTGTCTGTCCCAGCAAAAAATTTTGGATTGCCACTGATGGCTGCCTCTTGCAGAGCCTTTTGATCGCTTTCCCGTTTCAAAATGGGTAAGCAATATAAATGAGGTTTAATGCCGCCGGCTAGCATCTGATTACGATTATACAATAAATGATGCGGGGTAATGGTAGCAGCAACGTGCTCACTTGAATCGCAAATAAAATCAACCGCTGCTTTGCTGGAAATGTGTTCTAAAACGATGCGAAGCCTCGGAAAGTCATGAATAAGAGCAGTCAGTTCCTGTTGTATAAAGCGGCTCTCTCGATGAAAAATGTCTCCTTGAGTCACCTCTCCATGAATTTGCAGTACCAGATTCTGAGATTGCATCACCTCAAATTGGGGATAAAGGGCTCTTAACGATTGTACTCCTTCATCCGAATTGGTGGTTGCCCCGGCGGGATAGAGTTTCGCACCTAGAATAAAAGTATGGTTTTTAGCTAATTCCAATTCTTCTGCTGACACCAAGTCATTTAGATAAAGGCTTAAGTAGGGGGTAAATCCATGGTTTTCGGTTAGGGCATCTAGGATTCGTTTGCGGTAATCGAGCAAGGAATTAACCGTCGTCAGTGCTGGTTTGAGGTTAGGCATAACGAGGGCACGAGCAAAATGTTGGGCTGTGGCTGGCACAGTATGTTCTAAAAATAAGCCATCTCGCAGATGTAGATGCCAATCATCCGGTTTGGTAATAGTGATCTCTTGCACAATAAAGATTCCCTGATATTTGCCGATATTTGAAGCATAACATGAATTGCTAGGCAGGATGAGCAAAAAATGCCATGTATGCAATCGTTGACCAAAGCTTTTATAAAAACTACAGCAGTATATATTTTGGTTATTCACTGCACATTTGCCTTGCCTGTAGATTATGAGAATCCCATTGGAACAGAAAACTGGAAGGCAAGCGGCAATAGACTTCGTTGTGGTTTGTCTTTAACCGTTCCTAATTTTGGTACGGCCTACTTCGAGCAGTATGCCAAAAAAGACCCCCATTTTATTGTGGCAAATTGGCAAGCCGTCGAGAAGAGATTACAAACAGCTGTTTATGCCGCTCCACCCAGTTGGAAACCTGGTGGTCCAAGTTATTTCATTTCAAAAACGGTTCTAACGCCTGGAAAGTTTGGACTCTATCTCAAGCGCGATGCGACGCTTAAGATGTTGACCTATTTATCTCAGGGATTTCAAGCCAGCTTTGAATATCTTTCTGATCAAGGTTTCCAGACTCGCGTGTCGCTTTCTCCGATCCGTTTTCAAAAAGCTTACGCTAAATATCAACGCTGCCTCGCTAATTTACTACCTTTTGATTACGGTGACGTAAAGATGAGCATTCTTTATTTTGACAGCGACAGCTATGAATTAAGCGATGAGGCCAAAGAACAGTTAAAAAAGGTCGCTGAATATTGCCGTGCTGACCCAACAGTTAAACGGATAAGAATTGCTGGATATACGGATGATACTGGACGTAAATCCTATAACAATGCCATTTCGGAACTAAGAGCCAAAGCAATTGCCAGCTTTCTGGCTAGCCATGGTTTAAGCGAAGAGCGGTTGTCAGTGACCTGGTATGGCATTAAAGATCCGGTCGCCCCAAACGATTCCGATGAAGGAAGAAAAATGAATCGCCGTGCGATAGTAAAAATTATCAAAACAAGTGATTGAAATCATATAAAAAAAGATTGCCCTCTCTGCCTTTTATCTGATACATTCAAAGGAAATTTAGCCAAGGCTATTGATTCGAAGATCTATTGCCGAAACATGATTAGTTTAAGGCAATCTAGTCTTTGAACAAAAGCTTACTACTTCCAAATGCAACTTGCTCTAGCCGTTGCTGATAAATTAGCTGGTTTGACTACAAAAGAATCATTGCTGTTCAATAGGCCAACTAAATTATCGAATTTATAGAGAATTTTTATGGAAATGGTGTTGACTTTGGCAAAGTAGCGCTTGATAATCTGACCATGTACGTTCTCGGATAGAGCGATGATTGCGTACTATAGTCAACACCAATGTTTTGGTTTGACGGCTAAACGGGAAATTAATAATAAAAAAGTGGAGATGAAGCATGTTAAATTTGAAAAAAACAGCGGTAGCTGTTCTTGCTTTAGGTAGCAGTGCAGTATTTGCTGGAACCATGGGTCCTGTTTGTACCCCTGGTAACGTTACCGTTCCCTGCGAAGCAACCGCTTGGGATTTCGGTGTTTACGCTCTGTATTTGAAACCATCTTATGATGTTGATTTTGAATATCCTTTCTTCACAAACCCATTCGGAGTAACCACTCGTTACGTTGATATGGATCCTGATTGGGGATGGGGCTTCAAACTGGAAGGTTCTTACCACTTCAGCACTGGTAACGATTTGAACCTGAACTGGTACCACTGGAAGAAAGATACTGACAGTACTTTCAGCGGTGTAGGTTTCGGTAGCGTTCCTTTAGTTATCGGTACAGCTGGTCTGTTTGGCGCTGCTCAATTTGAGCCTGAGTGGGATGCTGTTAACTTTGAATTTGGTCAACACGTTGACTTCGGTGAGTTCAAAGACATTCGTTTCCATGCCGGTCTGCAATATGCCCGCATCGAACACGATTTCATCACCTCTGGTTACTCTGGAATCGTAAGCCCATTGACTGCATTTTCTGCTCGCGCTCATAGCGAATTCAATGGCGTTGGTCCAAGAATTGGTGTTGACTACCAATACAACTTTGGTAATGGCTTTGCAATCTATGGAAACGGTGCTACTGCTCTGTTAGTTGGCGATTCCAAGTTTGATACTGCTGCTGCCTTTGGTGGTTTCTTGGTTGGTGCTTCTTCTGGTTCTAAGACTACAATCGTTCCTGAGTTGGAAGCTAAACTCGGTGCTAAGTACACCTACGCTATGGCACAAGGTGACCTGACTCTGGATGCTGGTTGGATGTTCGTTGACTACATCAATGCTAACCACTTCATCGGTACTTCAGCTATTGGTGCTCGCGAATCTAACTTCGCTCTCCAAGGTCCTTACGCTGGTCTGAAATGGGTTGGTAATGTTTAATTAACAAACCTGTTATTCTTACTAAGCCCATCCTCGTTGATGGGCTTTTTTTTGATAGATGGAGTGATCAATGCTGAAAAAAACAACCCTCGCCATCCTTGCACTAGGAAGCAGTGCGGTATTTGCGGGAACAATGGGTCCTGTTTGCACACCTGATAATGTCACTGTCCCTTGTGAGATGAGACAGTGGGATATTGGTATCCAGGCACTTTATCTAAAGCCAGTCTTTAGCACCCATAGAGGATATGAAACCACTGCCAGTCTCGGTTTTAGAGAGCTTGAAGAGGAATGGGATTGGGGATATCGCCTAGAAGGTTCTTACCACTTTAATACTGGTAATGATATAACCATGTCCTGGACTCATTTTTCTAATGAACCAAGTAGCTCAGGCTATGCAGGAGCGACTCCTTTCCTTCCTGTACTTGTACCCTTTACAGTCACACAAGATGATCGATTTGATCAAGTTAATTTGACGATGGGGCAACATGTGGATATGGGCCTATTTAAAGATGCTCATTTCTATGCAGGATTGCAATACGCCCGTATTCGAATCGATACACAATACAATTACCTGACGACCATTCCTTTTGTAGCGCCGGATGGCTTTGTACAAAATAGAAACACCGATTTCAATGGTGTAGGTCCTGTAGTTGGGGTCGATTATGCTTATAATCTGGCTTATGGTTTTAGTATAACTGCAGATGCTGAAGCTAGTCTTTTATATGGCACAAGCCGCCTAAACAATAATTTAGTTTTAGCGCCGAGCGGCTTGGTACCTCTCAGCCAATATGCCAGCAAGAAATCGGTTGTCCCTGGTTTAGAGGGTAAACTTGGTCTGAAATACAGCCAGGAATTTGCACAAGGTGTGTTGAATATTGAAGGAGGCTATCAAGCCCTGGATTATTTAGATGCCTTACAGGTAACTGATATTGTGTGCGGCTGCTTAAAAAATTCAGATTTCGGTCTTTTTGGTCCCTACTTCGGAGTTAAATGGGTAGGTAATGTTTAGACTGTCCTTGCTTTAAAGCCCTGCAAAGGGCTTTTTTTTTGTCTTAGAAATTGCAATAGCAGTTTAAAACTGCATGGTAAATCTCAAACCTGCCTGACTAAGAAATATGTTGAGCAAAGGCTGGCCACTTCACTTCATGCAAGATATAATTCACTCCGCTAAATCATCAGGAAGCTAAAAAAACAGTCAGGAGTGCCGCGCGTGAAACAGAAAGTACTTATCATGGCCATTGCCGCTATTTCAAGCCCATTATTTGCTGCAAACAGCGCTGAATTGCAAAATCAAATTCGCCAGTTGCAGGAACAAACCAAGGCGCTGCAATCGCAATTAAATCACTTGCAAAAGCAATTGGTTGCAGAAGAAATCAAAAAGCCAAAGAAACAGAAAAGCAAGGCAAATCCCAAGAAGAAGCCGTCTCGTGAGGTGAAATCCGTGGGCAAACCTCTTCAAAGGCCCAAAAATAAGCCTACTGAACATGGGAAAGTAACAGGTCGCTTTCACAATTCGCCAGTACTTGTCCATACAGTCGATGGCGATCCTGAGTCCAGCAGCTTTTTCCCTACAGCATTGATAGCTGATCATCAGGTAGTTACCTACATAGCTGGAACACCCGTTGTAACCTCGCCCTATACAGGAGATAGACCCGCTTTCGATGGTTCGGATTACATTGTAAATATTTCCAGTATCAACCGTGATATTCGTTTGATGGAACAGCGTCGTCGTGTTTACGATGCCTATGAACGAATAGGTTACCCAATTCCCAACATTCCCATTATCGCGATAAGCGGTAAGACCGAGCCTGTTGGTGATATAACTCGCTCATATCAGCGTAACACCACTGCGGACTGGACTTTAGGTTCGAGTGAGCTTGATGTAGCGGCGATGATGAACGATAAAGTTGAAGCCTTTATGTCCATCGCCTACGATGAAACTCCTCCTTCAGTCGGCGGTCCTCGTACAGAAAATTCAGCCTTCTACCTGAATCAGGGCTTTGTTAATATTGGTGATTTGGATTCTTCTCCTATCTATTTCACCGCAGGACAGTTATTCGTCCCTTTCGGTCGATTTTCAAGTTCAATGGTCAGCTCCCCTCTACCTTTAAGATTGGCTCGCACAAAATCAAGACCTTTTATTCTCGGATATAAATCGCAAACAGAACCAGGCCCGTATGCGGCTGTTTATGGTTTCCGCGCAGATACCACTTATGGGCATTCAGGAATAGGAGGGGCTAATTTTGGCTATACCCTTAAGTCCGATAATATCCGGGGTGAAATTGGTGCAAGCTATATAAGTTCAATCACCGACTCAGCGGGTATGCAAGATAATGGCTCTGCACCCTTTACCACATTTGGTGGATTTGGCTCAATAACCAATGGCAATGAGAACGTTCATCGAATACCAGCTTTGGGTGTGCATGCGAACATGAACATTGACCGCTACAATTTGACCGCTGAGTGGGTAGGAGTTACTCAAGCATTTCGTGCCCAGGATTTAAGCTATAATGGCCATGGCGCGAAACCACAAGCCGCCCAGCTGGAAGCGGGAGTAACCTTTATGGCCTTTTCCAAACCTGCTTCTTTTGCCTTGGGTTACCAATGGTCTAAAGATACCCTGGCTTTGCGTTTGCCTGAGCATCGCATTAGTGGCGTTTTTAATATTTCACTATGGAAAGATACGGTTGAAAGTCTCGAGTATCGACATGACATTGATTTTGGCGCCTATGAATTTGCAAATGGTGCCCATGCCCCAGGTCTGGTCAACCAAAATACCTTGGGTACCGGCCGTTCCTCTGACTCCCTGATTGCTCAAATTGGCGTTTATTTCTAAGTCACTGCTCATGTTTAATTGCTAAACATGAGCACAATTTGCAGTTCACCGGCAGTCTGGCAAAAAAAATACTGCTATGCTTAACCACATGAACAATCATCTGGATGTTTATGAAAATGGTTCCAAGCCATACTGTTGCCAAGGATTGTTGCAATCACTGCATGT
This sequence comes from Legionella jordanis, assembly GCF_900637635.1. Taxonomy (NCBI): domain Bacteria; kingdom Pseudomonadati; phylum Pseudomonadota; class Gammaproteobacteria; order Legionellales; family Legionellaceae; genus Legionella; species Legionella jordanis. The sequence continues at coordinate 2,988,800 of NZ_LR134383.1, read as the reverse complement.
TGTCCGGAAAAAGCCTCAGGATTTTAGGCTACATTGGCCTTCTATGTGTTCTGCTGAATGGTATAAATGCTTCTCCCTCTTGGGCGGGTAAGGCGATTGAATTATACATTCAGGGCGCTATTGGTCCTGCAACTGCAGATTACATCTCAAGAAACATTTCAAAGGCTCAAGATGCCAATCTCATCCTCATCATTATGGACACCCCGGGTGGCTTAGATAAATCCATGCGGATGATTGTAGAGAGCATACTGGCGTCAAAAATCCCAATCGTCACTTATGTTGCCCCTAATGGTGCAAGGGCTGCGAGCGCTGGCACTTATATTTTATACGCAAGCACGGTTGCTGCAATGGCGCCAGGTACTCATCTTGGGGCAGCAAGTCCTGTTAATTTGACCGATGTCATGAATAAAGACGGGAAAAATGGCCAAAGCAAATCAACTATGGAAAACAAATCCTTAAATGATGCAATAGCTTATATCCGCGCCTTGGCTCAATTGCGCAACCGTAATTCGACATTTGCTGAAAAGGCAGTGCGATCCGCATCAACGCTCACAGCCAGCGAGGCTTTAAATACCGGAGTCATCAATTTAATTGCCAAGGATAAAAACGACTTATTACGGCAACTGAATGGAATCACTGTTTCACAAAATGGTCAAACGGTGCGACTAGATACCCAGGACATGAACATTGAATTCCTAAAACCCGATTGGCGGATGGCATTTTTGCAAGTTATTACAGAACCTACTGTAGCATATCTGCTGTTGCTTCTGGGAATTTACGGTATCTTCTTTGAATTACTAAATCCAGGTTTCATGCTGCCGGGGGTCATTGGCGGCATTTCCATTTTACTTGCTCTTTATGCCTTGCAATTGCTTCCCATCAATTACGCCGGTTTGGGTCTCGTTCTCTTGGGCATGATATTCATCATCGCTGAAGCGTTTGCACCCAGCTTTGGCGCCTTGGGGGTAGGGGGTACTATTGCTTTTATTGTGGGCTCGATTTTGCTCATCGATATTGATGACAACAGCTATCAAATTGCACGCACGGCGATTTGGGCTATGGCGTCAGCAAATCTTCTTATTATATTCGTTCTATCAGCCATGACCATAAAGGCAAGACGGGGAAAGCCACAACATGGTTTAAGTATTTTACTGGGTGCTGAGGGGCGAAGTTTAGGGAAGATAAATTTACAAGGCCAGGCGGTAATCCGCGGTGAAATTTGGACGGTGCATGCGGCAAAACCAATACCAGCAGATAAGCGGATTAAAGTCGTTGCAGCAAAAGGTTTGCAACTGGAGGTGCAGGAAATTGATAATGGAAATGGATAATAACTTTGGCTAAGGGAGAAAGCTATGTTCTCTTTCATGGGGTTTTTTATTATTGTTATTGCAATATTTATTATGTCCAGCTTACGTGTTTTAAGGGAGTATGAGCGGGGCGTCATTTTCTTGTTGGGCAGATTTTGGCGGGTAAAAGGGCCTGGCTTGGTGATTCTCATTCCTGTGTTGCAACAAATGGTTCGAGTTGATTTACGCACCATTGTCATGGATGTGCCAAGTCAAGATGTGATCTCTCGTGACAATGTATCCGTCCGAGTGAATGCCGTTCTTTATTTCCGTGTTGTTGAACCTCAACACGCCATTATTCAGGTGGAAAATTATTTTGAAGCGACCAGCCAACTGGCTCAGACTACATTGCGTTCAGTGCTTGGGCAACATGAATTGGATGAAATGTTGGCAGAGAGGGAAAAATTAAACAGTGATATTCAAAAAATCCTCGATGCGCAAACGGACAATTGGGGCATAAAAGTGTCCAATGTCGAAATTAAACATGTGGATTTGGATGAAAGCATGATTCGGGCAATAGCTAAACAAGCCGAGGCAGAACGCGACAGGCGAGCTAAAATCATTCTGGCTGAAGGAGAATTGCAGGCCTCCCAAAAATTACTGGAGGCAGCGCAAGTGTTGGCGCAACAACCACAATCCATGCAGCTGCGTTATTTACAAACATTATCGACTCTGACGACCAATAATGCTTCAACCATTATTTTCCCAATGCCTATGGAGTTCGGCGAATTGCTCCGCAATTTAAGCAGTAAGTGATAAACTTACTGCTTTTACATGGATGTATTCAAAGAAGGCTAGGGCTGAAGAGTGCAACATACTAAGAAGCGCATATGCAATAAAGCAATGATGCCCTTAGCTGGGAATAAAAATGGGTAAATATAGGCGTGCTGGTATCGAGGGTTATGGATCTGAATATGAGGATGAAAATAATAACCTTTATAAACCGGATAAGCAGCTAGGCAAAGGGGCTTTTTGCAAAGCCAGACTGTTGGTAACTAGCAAAAATGAAGAAAGCAAAGTGGTGCTATCACCTCTCACCTTAGGTGCGAATGCCGAGGAAGCTACGGTTAAGCGCGATTTTTTTCAAACCCTCTATCCCGACAGGGCATCTGAGTTGTTTCAGTTTAATAACAGTTACCGTCTTATCTTACCATTGCTTCCTGGAACCGAATATTTCCACATCGAAGCTGGTAATTATTTGGGACAAATTAAACTGTTTTTATCCGCCATTGAGGCCCTGCAATACTGCCATACGAAAGAATATATTTTTTTGGATTTAAAGGTGGACAATATTCTTTATGATAAACAAACTGGCAAAAGTTATTTAATCGATGGAGGCTCAGCGGTTAAAAAGGGGGGCTATTTACCTACCCGTTTTCGGTTCCCAACTATTGAGGCCGTAGAAAAGGCAAGGCTAAACCACTCTCATTACGCGCCGGAATGCTTCTCGCTGAATAAAGTTCAGGCGGATTACAGTATGGATGTGTATTCCTTGGGCGATTTAATGAAAACCATGTTTCATCTTGACGAAAAGAGTAAGAATACGGAGCGCCTGCATGTTTTAATTGAGCAGTGTCAAAGCAAAATTCCTGATGACAGACCGACCCTAGATGAGTTGGCAAACGAACTTAAACTCATTTACCAGCATCATAACGCTGAAATGACGAGAAAAAGAATCTCTCTGGCGAGAAAAAATATTCTTGCTGTCGTTGAGACAATAAAAGATTTAAAAGTGAGTTTTGCGCATCTTACCACGATGGATGAAATCAATCTTCGAAAAGAAGAATTGAAACATACACTGCATGAGCTAACATCACTCAATCCCTTATTACAGACTAGCTGCAAGCAGCTAGAAATTAACAGTTCGCCTATCATCGAGCAGGCGATGAGAGACAAGAATCAGGAAATAAAGGACGGCTGTGAGTTGCAAAACCAGTTGGTGAAAATTCTAATCGACAGCAGATTTGAAAGCCATTTGGCCATTTTTGCTGAAAAATTGCGGGTTATGCACGAAAAACAGCGAACGAATGACAGCTACTGCCAGGCAGCAACCAAGATTAAGTGTCTTTATGAGCATTTGCTTGCGGCCAAATTCAGTCTATTAAGGGCTGATAAGCCACTAAATCAGTTAAAGGCTGAATTTAAAGAAACCTGTCTGTCTGCCGTAGATGAAGTGAAGGTTAGCTTGGAAGCCCATCGAGAATGGCAAGGCATCCTAAGAAAATTTTTTATTGATTTAATTGCCGCTTTATCAGGGAATATCAATCGTTGGCGAATGTTTAGCAAAACGGATTCTGCTAAAAAACTTGCTGATTTGCAGGTTTCCATACAATTGTTGTAGCGAATACGTTGTTGCATTACTTCCCTTATTAGTGGATTTATAATAAAGTTTATGCATTTTTTTGCGAAGGCAGCAAGTCATGTCAATTAAATCAGATCGCTGGATTGAGAAAATGGCTCTTGAGCATGGAATGATTTCTCCTTTTGAAAGTAGCCAAGTTCGAGAAACCGGAAACGGCCGAATCATTTCCTATGGAGTGTCGAGTTACGGCTATGATGTTCGATGCGCTAATGAATTCAAAATTTTTACCAATATTAACTCGGCTATTGTGGATCCAAAGGCTTTCGACGCGAGCAGTTTTGTCGATGTGCAATCGGATGTTTGCATTATCCCGCCCAATTCCTTTGCTCTGGCAAGAACGGTGGAGTATTTTCGCATACCTAGAAACATCCTAACCATTTGCCTTGGAAAATCAACCTATGCTCGTTGTGGGATTATTGTCAATGTCACTCCCTTGGAACCTGAATGGGAAGGTCATGTCACTTTGGAGTTTTCAAATACAACTCCACTTCCTGCTAAAATTTATGCTCATGAAGGCGTTGCACAAATGCTATTTCTCGAGTCGGATGAAGTGTGTGCAGTGTCCTACCGCGATCGGGGTGGAAAATATCAGGGGCAGACGGGCGTGACTTTACCTCGTACTTAAAAGTTAGGTTTGGGTGGTTTAAGATTGTTATTTATTCACTGCCTCCTCAGCATCTAATCTAATGGATTGTGATGAATGTTGAGGTGTATTCGATTCAATCATAGGACCGCGACAACCCGGCTGGGCGAAATTTTTTTAATGGTTACTGCCTGCAATCCCAATTGAGGAGCGCTTAAATTCGGCTTCTCAACACATCGTCGGAGAAGTATGGATGAAATGCTTTAGAGGCAGCCTATTCTTCATCCATTTTTTTCAATTTAACCGTTTTTTTGGACGCATCAACTCGTTCCCTAAGCTCTTTCCCTGGTTTGAAATGAGGACTGTATTTTTCCTGCGTCGTCACTTTTTCACCCGTTTTGGGATTATGGGCATTGCGAGGGGGGCGGTGGTGCAATGAAAAACTGCCGAAACCCCTAATTTCAATGCGCTGGCCACTAATGAGCGCATCACTCATCAGCTCAAGAATTCGATTTATGCTGTCTGTGACTTGCTTCTCAGGCAGATGTGTCATTTTGGCAGCAAGGTTTGCAATGAGTTGCGATTTTATCATACTCACCTCGGTTAGCCGCGTTGTAGAACGTCATCACCAGGACACATCAGGTGTTGACTCTCGTGCACTTAATTTTAGTATAGACTCGAAAAGAATTTATTCAATTTTATCAAATAACTGTATCAAGAATTTTATATCTTTTGCAATACTATTTGTTTAAATATCCTACTAGTTAAGCCGCTTGCCGCTTCTGAATGAATGCTTTAACCACTCCCCAGCTCATTTCTACCCTGGTTTCGCGAACGGTTTGAAACAAATTGGACTGCAGTGATTTACTGGTTGAAATTACTAAAGCGCCTGGCTTTATTTGTTCGAGATGTTTGCTGATTGCAAGCCAGGTATCTGAAAAAAAGGTGGTGGCATTAATAAACACCAGAGACGCATCTTCAATGGGTGTTTCCAACAGGTTGCCAAGCTTAAACTCAATGTGTTTTGCCAAATCCTGATAGCTGCCTAATTGACTTAAGCGCTGCTGTTGTTGTTTGGCGCAATCATGGAGCTGGGGAAAAATTTCAATCCCGCAGCTTTTTTTGACATTAAACACTAAAGCGCAAGCGATCACGGCCCTACCCGTTCCACTGCCTAGATCATAAAAGATTGTGGAAGAGCTTGGTTGACATAAAGACAAGAGCGCAATAAACGGTTCAAATTTAATTTCGCCATAGGTGTACTCGAGGGAGTCTGGGATTTCTTTTCTTGCTGCTTTGGAAAGGGCAAAGCCATCAATATTGCTATAAAGGCTTAGGTAGGTCTTGAAATGTTTGTCGAGGTTTAATTTTCGATGCCAAAGTTTAATGGGTCTTTCGCGAATCAATCTCGAGAGTGCAAAAATAAACAAGGCTGCGAAGATCATGAGGCTAACTAGCATATTAAACTCTGGGTTTTTGGTTATTTAAAATTTTATCTTTTTCTTCCTGAGTAAGGATAGGCCAAGCCTTGATTAATACTTTACCTGCCTCGCGTTCATTTTTTACGTGTTCATGTATTTCCCATGGAAGTTCATTACTGACGTAAAAACCAATAGCAAAAGCCGTAATTAAGGTCGTAATAATGGCTAAAGTTGCAGCACGCCATTGAAAATTTCCAAGAAGCCCCTGGCTTTTCCGTACGGCATTATTGGCTACTCGCTCAATTTGTTCACAACTTTCACTGGTAATTCGACGAAATTGCTGCACATCATACTGTGAAAAATGTTCGTCCATGCGCTCAATGGCGCGAATCGCGTACTGTTCAATTTGAGCCAACCCTTTTTCCAGAAGTCTGTTGAACTCTTGTTGATGGTAGTCGAACTGTTCCAGAAAATTCTGGCTTAGTTTCTCTAAGTTTTCGGCACGCTCTTCACCTTGCTGCAATAATTTTTCAGCAGCCAAACGAAAACGGGCCAGCCCTGCCTGTGTGAGTACTTCTTGTAATGCGTCCAGTTCATTATGCAAGGATTGTAATTGCTGTTGGGCTTTTGTTTGCTGGATTTGAGCCTGCTGTTCAATGTCATGTCGCCACTCAAGCATCTTGGTTTCGGCCAATTCAAAATAAGCAATAAATTCCCCTGTATGCCTTAGCAATTCTTTCAATTTGCTAATGTCCTGATCTTGCAGATGTTGCATCCCATCTCCTCGGAAATGTTTGTGAAACTCATATGAATATTTGCATTCACCAGTAATCTCAAATAAAAATACTGTTGTATCCCATGAGTTTTCAAAACATGATAAAGCAAATATTACTGACAAGTTGTCTTATTCTTGTGGCGTTAACATGCCTTTTTTATATGTTTCAGCGCCACTTGATGTATTTGCCAGCAAAAGAAGTGCCAAATCCCAGTGCATTCCATGCGCAAGACATGCAGGTGGTGAATATAGAGACCAGTGATGGCCTCATTCTTCACTCTTGGTACAAAAAAGCGATCCCGCCGAATCCCACGCTGCTGTATTTACACGGCAATGCAGGACATATCGGCTATCGCATGCCACTTGTGCGTCAATTTCTCTCGGCAGGTTTCGGGGTGTTGTTGCTGGAGTATAGAGGCTATGGTGGGAATCCTGGACGACCGAGCGAGCAAGGATTATATCAAGACGGGATGGCTGCGATGAGCTATCTGGAAAAACATGGGGTTTCAAGCCAGCACATTGTGGTTTATGGCGAATCATTGGGCACAGCTGTGGCAACTTATTTAGCGGCTAAGTATCCCGTCTGCGCCATGGTTCTTCAATCACCCTTTACTTCCATGAGTGCTCTTGCTCGCTACCATTACCCTTGGGCACTTATTCCCCCTTGGGATAAGTTTGATTCCTTAAGCCGTATAAATTTGAGCAGAGCGCCGCTTCTAATTTTACATGGTGAACAAGACAGCATTACCCCCTACGCAGGGGCCCTTTTGCTATTCCAGCATGCCCATCAACCCAAGCAATTTTCGTCCTTACCAGCCAAGGGGCATAATGATTTATGGGATTTTGATTTTGCATCCAAGGTGATGACTTTCATGCGAGCTTCTTGTTTTTAAAAATTTTTTATTTAACTGTTTCCATTATGATAGGCAAGGCTACATTCCAATTGATTAAGCTTCACTTTCGGCTGTTCTGAACATAAGTTCTTCATAGCGTGCAAGATAAAGTTTAATATTTCCTTAATCTAAGTTGATTAAAATGGAAGTATGAATGAAGATTGGAGATACCATACCTACTGCAACTACTGGTTTTTTCAGGGTACCACGGGAATTTCCCAGCAGCCCCAAAAAAGAGGCAGAAGCTGCTTTTGTTGATGTGGGTGGGAATGGGGATTGTGGACCTAGGGCAATAGCCGCAGCATTTATTAGCAAAGCCTTGGCTGAAAACAAGAACAGCCCAGAACTGCAAGCGCTGTTGCAAAGACATTTCATGTATTATCCGCAGCATAAAGCAACCATCCGTTTAGCCACGCCGATGGATAGCTTACGTTTTATTATTCGCCATTTTTCCATGGGTGAATTAGTCGATAAACTGGCCGATACCATTAGACAAGTGGCCGTTGCCGAAATGAATGCCCATCCAGAACGTTATCGAGGGGCTTTCATAGACGATGAAGGAATGCCTGTTTCTCCCGCGGCTATGAGACTCTCTACAACCTGGATTGATGAAACGTTTATTGCAGCAGCTGCAGAGGCAATTAAAAATCCTATTACCGTGCAAGTGGTAGCCAAAGAGAGGGAGCTGCCCCTTAGTTTGCCGTATCAGGCAACAGGCAGCCAAGCAAAACCCCTGGTTATCCAATTGCAAAATAAACACTACATCCCTCGAGTACAGGAGCCGGCGCGGTTTCAACACATTCGGGCAAGTTATCCGGCAGAACGTCGTCATGTCGAAGAAAATGATCCGTCCATGGATGAAATACTTCAACGCATTGCTGAGGATGAGCGCCGTATTTTAACTGAATTTGAAAGTACCAAAAGACGATTAATGGCTGCCGTAGATGCTGGTGAAATTGACAAAAAGCAGCTCCTGGATATCTACATTAGTGGTTTAACTCAGAGCGATTATTTTAGAGGTTATGTGGGAGTTGAACACGGGACTGAGGATTTCTTCCGTTCTTTAAAACAGAAAGCCCATCAAGGGGAAATCATTCGCATGCCCACGGGCAATCAGGAAAAAGAAGTGACTACGCAACTTGTTCATGCTATTGCTCGTGCAATCAGCATTGGTCAGCTACAGCCTGCGGTGGTATTTGATAAAATTGAGCAAGTACAAAACAGAGCTCAACACCTAAGCCCTGGCTTTTAACAAAGTAGGTCAAAGACCTACTTTGAACGATGTATCTAAGATTACAAGAAGCCTTGTTCCTGCATCCACTCATCGCTGGCGTATTTGGACATGTAATTGCGGATGGAGTCTGGCAAAATAACTAAACATTTTTGCCCGGCTGACAACGATTTAGCCGCTTGCATTGCTCCGCACATCGCAGCCCCTGAAGATCCGCCAACCAATAATCCTTCCTCCCGAATAAGCCGTCTCGCCATATGAAATGAATCTTTATCATTGGTTTTAATGTACTGATCGATAAGATTATTGTCCAATACGTCTGGAAAAAAGTCATAACCAATGCCTTCAACGTGATAGGGCTTCACTTCGTCTCCGCCACCTAGAATGGAGCCAATGGGGTCAACTCCTATAATGCGGATGGAGGGATTGTATTCCTTTAGCCGTTTTGCTATTCCTGTAATGGTGCCTCCCGTACCGACGCCTGCTACTACCATGTCTAAATCTTTAGCAAATTCATCAATAATTTCTTGTGCCGTACCACGGTAATGTGCGTTCGGATTATCGGGATTAGCATATTGATCGAGGATATGAGAGTTGGGTATTTCGCGCTGTAAATCCTTTGCCAGGGAAATATGACTGTCCGGGTCATTCCAGGCGGCCTCGGTGCGGGTACGATAAATGGTGGCGCCCAAACGCTCAAGGACCGCTTGCTTTTCATGACTCATTTTATTGGGCATGGTAATCACAACCTTGTAACCCAATACTGCTCCGGCTAGGGCAATGCCAATCCCGGTATTGCCTGAGGTAGGTTCAATCAATGTATCGCCGGGTTTGATTCGTCCATCGCGTTCGGCGTTTTTTACCATTTCATAACCGATGCGATCTTTTACTGAACCACCTGGATTGAGAAATTCACATTTTACATAAAGCTCACAAGCCAGTTCCTTAGCAATACGGTTAATTTTAACCACTGGCGTATGGCCAATGGTTTCCAGAATATTTGAATAAATCATTAAGGATCCTTATTGATTACAATACCAAACAGTATACGCAAAATCGGGTGTGGCGTTAATGACTCTCTCAGTATTTCTGATCACACTAAGGGGCATGCCACTAGGGAAATATTCCTCAGTGGCAGAACTCATTTTACAAACAATACCAGTCCAGTTAGAATCTAAGTTAGTGTTTAATTTAATATTTCAGGGATGGGTTTATGAAGAAGAATATAGCTATTGCTTTGGCTTTGGGATCATCATTCAGTGTTGCGCTACTTTCCGGCTGTCAGGGAATTGAGGGTCTCTTTACAGACTCTGGCAGCAATCGAACCAGCTCAAACTACAGTTATGGTGATACTCATCACAGCACAACAATTTATCAGAGCGGCACGCCAGGTCATGCGAGAACTATGGCACCTAAAGCAAATGCTGCTACTTCATCGGCACAAAGTCATTCAAGCACGACGTCTGCTTCTGCTAGCACCACCTCAAACCCAACACCTGCACAACCTGTAAAGAAAACAGGCGCTGCTGTTCCTACTGAAGCCCCATCTGTTCCAAGTTTGGCTCCAACAGTCGGACAATAGAACCAATCGAAGGAAGCCAGTCTCAGTTTGAGATTGGCTAATTTTTGCCAGGGCTTTGTTATGCTTAAAGAGACTGATTTGATTTGTTATCAAGAAAATCGATTTAATCATCATAGCAAGCTCAATTTTTTTCTTAAAAAGCACAGTACTAAAGAAGGTACCTGGGGTACTCTTAAGATACTTAAAGGTGACATAGAATTGGTCTTCTTAAACGGCAATGAGGAAGAATTGTGGCGCCACCGCTTGAGTGCAAAGCATTCATTAACCATTCCTCCTGCTTGTTGGCATAAAATCATGCCACTATCGGCTGAATTTGAATTTACCCTCTCCTTTTCCTGCAAACCTCAGCGTTTTTTTAGCAAAAAATATGGATTGGGTGAGGTGCATAAAGACCTGTTCTACGTTTGGCAAACCTATTTGAGTGAATTGAAGAAGTTAAATATTCTGGATGTAGGCTGCGGTTCTGGTAGAAATTTGTTGTACTTTGCTTTGTTAGGGCACTCGCTAACAGGGTTGGATGCTAATGAGTCGGCTTTGAACACGATTCAGCAAATTGCCAACCATGAGAATTTTGCGGAAGTGCAGACCAAACGGGTCGATTTAAATGAGCCTTTAAATTTGCCTGACGAGGCATTTAATCTGGTTTTTTCTACCGTCAGCATACAATTTCTACAACCTGAACGTATTCCATCATTATTGCTCGAGTTGCAAAAGGCCACTGCAGAGCAAGGTTTTCATGTTTTGGTTTTCCCCATCCGCTCAGAAACTTTTTCCTTACCTCCTTCCTTCACCTTTCTTCCCGAAAAAGAAGCGCTTTATCACTACTACCAAGACCAGGGCTGGTCAATTCTTGAGTATAAAGAAAGCGTTGGTCAACTCCATAAAAAGGATGAATTGGGCAAACCCATTCAAGGCTTATTTGGTTTGTTAGTGGCGCAAAAAATTTATAGATGAGTCATACATCTATGTTTCGCCGATATTTAGTCTGGTTTATGCTTTAAAAAATTAAACTAATGCATGGGCTTTGACAGCTATGCTGTTCTAATGTCCCAAGAAGTGAGAACATTGGTCACCTAGGGCCCATTCCCTCGGGTCGTAGCCAAATTACCAGGAAATAACATGACGAGATTAAAAGAAGCCGTTGCCAAGGCAGCCTTGAGTTTTATTGATGATGGAATGATTGTAGGTATCGGTACAGGTTCAACAGTAAATTGCTTCATTGACCAGCTTGCTACCATTAAAAATCGCATTGATGCCTGCGTGGCCAGCTCAAAAGCAACGGAGGCACGGTTAAAATCACTCGGTATTCCGGTGATTGATTTAAATGCCGCTGACGACGTTCCTGTCTACATTGACGGGGCCGATGAAGTTACCGATCAAGGTCATATGATAAAAGGAGGTGGCGGTGCACTCACTCGTGAAAAGATTATCGCCAGTGTGGCTCGTCATTTTGTATGCATTGTGGATGAGTCAAAACTTGTTCACCGCCTCGGTTCTTTCCCAGTTGCGGTGGAAGTGCTGCCTCTTGCCCGCAGTTTTGTTGCCCGCGAATTGGTTAAATTGGGTGGAGATCCTGAGTATCGTGAAGGCTTCACTAGCGATAATGGCAATATCATCCTGGATGTTTATAATCTTGAGATCAGTCGCGCCAAACAATTAGAAGAAGCCATAAAACTTATCCCGGGCGTGGTCGAAAATGGCTTATTTATCAGGCGCCTGGCCAATACCATACTGGTGGCCACTCCCGAAGAAATTAAAACAATTCATGTGAATTCTTAAGCTTTTCTTAAGGTTTCCTCGTTATACTCCCTTTGACAGAAGAAGGGAGTTTCCATGCGTGTATTAATTGTTGAGGATAATGCATTTAATGCTTTTTGCTTAACCAGATTGTTAACGATTAGCAATAAGCAAATACAACCGATTGTGGTGGAAAATAGCATACAAGCTCTGAGTTACTTAGAGGAAAATGATGCTTCTTTTGTTATAATGGATGGCGATTTGGGAGCGAGCGACGGCATTTATTGCAATGGTCCTGCGCTAGTCGAAATGATTTGGCAACAACATCCGTCAATTGCTATTGTTGTCTGGTCTGATTCTGAATCGATGCGTCATGCTTTTGAAGACGTATTTAGAAAATACAATAAACCGTTAAATGATTACACTTGCTGGACTAAAGTGGTAAGCCAGGAACGTATCCGTCAATCGTTAACTTATTTAACCGGTGAAAGCTCCAACAGCTTCTTCCTTGAAAATCAGCTGAAATCCCCAGAGCATCGCTTGCCTGCTGCATGAATTGAATTCGCTTAAAAAGACCCAATATTTAGTTGTGGCTTTAACTTGGCACTGACGAGGTTTCACGTTAGGATCATAATTTTTGCATAGGTATCACAATGGAGCAATTGGAGATTATTGCTAAAGAAAAAGTCCAAGAGCGCATTGCTCAAATAAGCGCTTATCTGAATAGCAGAATTTTGGGGCAGCAAGATTTAGTATCAAGACTATTAATTGCGCTGCTCGCCGACGGTCATTTACTGGTTGAAGGTGCTCCTGGTTTAGCGAAAACACGAGCAGTGAAGGAATTGTCTTCGGTGGTGGAGGGAGATTTTCATCGAATTCAATTTACTCCTGATTTATTACCGGGCGATTTAACTGGAACGGATGTGTACCGACCCGAAAATGGTACCTTCGTTTTTCAGCCAGGCCCAATTTTTCACCATCTTATTTTGGCGGATGAAATCAATAGGGCACCAGCCAAAGTTCAATCGGCATTACTGGAAGCCATGGCGGAACGTCAGGTTACGATTGGCGGCACCACTTATCCTCTGCCCGAATTGTTTCTAGTCATGGCCACACAAAATCCCATCGAACAAGAGGGAACTTATCCGCTGCCAGAAGCGCAACTCGATCGCTTTCTCATGTATGTAAAAATTAATTATCCTGAGGCGGGGGTTGAACACAACATTCTTTCCCTGGCCCGCACAGAAGCTAGAGGGAATTTGAATTTAAACAATGGCTTACCAGACATTTCTCCTTTGTCTCAAGCATCACTATTTGAAGCAAGACGCCAGGTGTTGCAGGTTCATAGCAGCGAAGCTTTGGATAATTATCTTGTGCAGCTTGTAGTCGCAACCCGAAATCCTGGGGTTTACAGCGAGGAATTGGAGCGTTGGTTAAGATTCGGCGCAAGCCCACGAGCAACCATTGCTCTTGATCGTTGCGCTAAAGCTCACGCCTGGTTAGCAGGACGGGATTATGTTACTCCTGAAGATATCCACGTGATTGCTCATGATGTCCTTCGACATCGTATTTTGTTGAGTTTTGAGGCTGAGGCTGAAGGAGTAAGCAGCGATGATTTTATTGATTCATTATTGCGTTTGATTGCTGTCCCTTAAGGGGTAAGGTATGACCGAAGGGTTAGTGGCTACTGTTGAGGAATTAATCGCTTTCAAGCGCTATGCGCAAAAAGCGAATTATAGGCCTGAGTCCAGAGTGAATCACTTTGGCAATCATAATTCCAAATTGCGCGGGCGCGGGATGGATTTCGCCGAGGTGCGAAATTATCAGGCGGGTGATGAAATACGGCATATGGAGTGGCGGGTCACAGCCCGCACCGGAAGGCCGCATGTGAAATTGTATGAGGAAGAGCGTGAGCGGCCGGTAGTCATTCTATGCGATTTTAATCCTTCCATGTTTTTTGGCACTCGCAAAGCTTTTAAATCGGTCATAGCAGCCCGTCTTGCGGCGATGATAGCCTGGACAGTGATTAAAAACGGAGATCGAGTCGGCGGTCTATTATACTCGTCCAAATCGCATGATGAATTTACACCCCACAGTCGTAATTTGGCGGTACTGCCCTTTTTAGCGGCCCTAAGTCGCTACACTGCTCTCAACGTGGCTAATGATGGCCAGGGCCGGGTTCTTAGTGATGCTTTGTTGCGGCTTAGACGGGTAACCAGGCCAGGCAGCATCCTGGTAATTGCCAGTGACTTTTATCAGCTGGATGCAGAGTCGGAGCCTCATTTAAGCCGCCTAAGGGCGCATAATGACATTTTAATTTATCACATTTGCGATCCTCTAGAGTTAACTCCGCCAAAACCGCAGCAGTACCCCATTACCAATGGCAAACAGGAAATGATTCTGGATACAACCCGTAACGACGTGATCACAACTTATCAAAATTATTGTCAACAACGAATTGAGGACTTGCAAAATCTTTGTAAACGTTTGCAAATTCCCTATATCCAGCTTACGGCTGAAACCAATATTCCTAAATTAATCAGATTAACTTTTCCACGGGGAACAAATGGCTGAAGCGCAATTATTAAAGAAATTGCACGATATCCATTTGCCTGAGCAAGTCGGTTGGTGGCCTCTTGCCCCAGGATGGTATGTTCTCATCATCTTGTTCCTAATTCTTCTTGGATATGGCTTGTATGGCTGGCAAAAACGGCGTAGGAATTCACGTCCCAAACGAGAGGCTTTGAGTCTTTTGGAAAATTATCGTTTGCACTATCTGCAAAATAAAAACAGTCAGCTCACGTCTATGAAAATTTCAGAATTACTGCGCCGGGTAGCCTTGGTTTATTATCCCAGGGAGGAAGTGGCTGGCTTGCGAGGGCAAAGCTGGATTGATTTTCTAAATTCGAGCAGCAAACACTTGGACTTCAATCCAGTAAGCCATCTACTCTTGGAATTGCCCTATCAACCGAACAAAGACATTGAGCTTGAGCCCCTTTTTCAGTTAGCAAGAGCTTGGATTAGGCAGCGAGGTGTACCATGTTTGAATTAGCCTTTCCATGGGCTCTTTGCGCCCTGCCACTTCCGTTTTTGTGGCTGTTTTTGCCGAGAGCTCAAATTAGTCTTACTGCTGCAGTTAAAATTCCATTTTTTAATGCCCTGGCTCATCGCATGGATGAAAAAAAATATGGTTTCTTAGAACAAAAGATAAATGTTTTATTGATTTTGCTATGGGTTTTGTTGCTTTTGGCTGCTGCAGGCCCGCGTTGGATTGGTGAACCCCAGCCAGTTGAAAGAGAAGGGCGAAACATCATGCTGGCTTTGGATTTATCAGGAAGCATGGAATTGCCAGACATGCTGCTAAATGGTGAACCGGTGAGCCGCTTGACGATTGTAAAACAAACGGCTGAGGAATTCGTTAAACAACGCGTGGGCGATCGAATTGGATTAATTCTATTTGGAACTCGCGCCTATTTGCAAACTCCCCTAACCTACGACAGGCAATCGGTTTTGGTTCGATTGGATGATGCTTCCGTTGGATTAGCAGGGCAAACGACTTCAATCGGGGACGCTCTAGGGCTTGCGGTTAAACGTTTGCAAGATGTTCCGGCAAAGGGCCGGATTATTATTTTGTTGACTGATGGGGCAAATAATTCAGGCGTTTTACCTCCTTTAAAAGCCGCTGAATTGGCCAAGAATGATCATATTAAGGTATATACCATTGGTCTAGGGTCCGAATCCGATCCAAGGGCTTTAAACAATATTTTTTTTAACGTGAATGCCTCCGCCGATTTGGATGAGAAAACTTTGCAGGAAATCGCCAAATTAACAAACGGGCAGTATTTTCGCGCGACGGACAGCCAATCATTGAATGAGATTTATCAAACCATCAACCAACTTGAAACGGTGCAGCACGAGGAAGCAAGCATTCGCCCGCAAATCGATTATTATCCTTGGCCACTCGCTTTGGGATTTTTGTGTTTTTGTTTTTGGCTGTGGGCAAGAGCCGGTTATTTTTCTTCTCAACGAAAATTAAACCCGCAAAAGGTGACTGAATCATGACGGAATTCCATTTGTTACGTCCTTGGTGGCTTTTGGCTTTCCTGCCGGTGTTTTGTTTGATTTGGATGTTGTGGCGCAAACCTTCGCAAATTGAAGCTTGGGCCGCCATATGTGATCATCATTTATTAAATAAACTATTGCAATCTAGAGGAAAGAACAAGAAATTAGGGACTCTTATGCTCTTGTTATTGTGTGCTTCCTTTATGATCATTGCCCTGTCCGGGCCGAGCTGGTCACGTTTGCCAGTACCTGTTTATAAACAAATACAACCGCGGGTCTTGGTCTTGGACATGTCGGATTCCATGTTGGCTAAAGATTTGGCCCCGGATCGATTAACGCGTGCCAAATTCAAGCTACACGATATTCTAAATAACAATCATCCTGGGCAGTTTGCCTTGCTGGTTTATACTGGCGAACCCTTCATTGTAGCGCCTTTGACAGATGATGCGAAAACCATTGACTCTCTAATTTCAACGCTTACCCCAGACATTATGCCTGTGGAAGGCAATCGCCTGGACTTGGCTCTTGAGCAAGCCAGTCAATTAATAAGCCAAGCTGGATTTAATCATGGACAAATTCTTGTTTTGACTGCTGAAAGCCCAAACGACGAATCATTAGCACTTGCGAAGAAGTTAGCGCAAAAACAAATTTACACTTCGGTAATGCCCATCCGAGCCAGCGATGATGCCGAACCGCTGTTCCAAACTTTAGCGACAGCGGGTGCTGGCAAGCTCATTAATTTCAATGATGATAAACAACTGGCAAAATGGTTGTCTTTAACCAAAAGTAACAATGACTATCATCGCAGCCAGCAAGATAATGTATCGCTCTGGCGTGATGAAGGGCGGTGGTTTATCTTGCCGGCTTTGCTGTTTTTATTCCCGCTGTTTCGCCGCGGATGGTTACAGAGGTTATCCGCATGAAAGCAATGGCTTTGTTTATTTTAGTGACTCTGTCATTTCCTTCCCACTCGTTTAGCTGGAAGAATCTTTGGCAAACCAAAGATCAGCAAGGACAGGTCTTAATGGCAGAAGGAAAATTTAAGGAAGCGCAAAAAACATTCCAGCAGCAAGCCTGGAAAGCAGCCGCTGCTTACCGAGCAGGAAATTACAAGGAGGCCGCAGAATATTACTCTGCCATGCAAAATGCCGAAGGCTTTTACAATGAAGGCAATGCTCTAGCCATGTCAAAGCAGTATGAACAGGCCATAAAGGCTTATGATAAGGCTCTGGCCCTTAACCCAGAGCATAGGGACGCCGAATATAACCGCAAACTCATTCAAGATTTATTAAGTCAAAACCAGCAAGACCAGAACCAGCAAGACCAAAACCAGCAAGGCCAAAACCAGCAAGGCCAAAACCAGCAAGGCCAAAACCAACAAGGCCAAAACCAACAAGGCCAAAACCAACAAGGCCAAAACCAGCAAGGCCAAAACCAGCAAGGCCAAAACCAGCAAGGCCAAAACCAGCAAGGCCAAAACCAACAAGGCCAAAACCAACAAGGCCAAAACCAGCAAGGCCAGAACCAGCAAGGCCAAAACCAACAAGGCCAAAACCAGCAAGGCCAGAACCAGCAAGGCCAGAACCAGCAAGGCCAGAACCAGCAAGGCCAAAACCAGAAAAATACAAAGCAAAACCAAGAAGAAAAACAAGTAAATCAACATGGGCAAGCTGCTGGTGTTTCGGCTGAATCTGCTGATGAAGTACAGCAACAACAATCGAAAGAACAATGGCTAAAATTAATTCCGGATGATCCAGGCGGGTTATTGCGAGAGAAATTTTTAAGAGATCATATGCGTAGGCAACGTGGATGGTATCAATGAAACAAATAATTATAAGTATGGTTTTACTGTGGGTGTCCCATTTGGCTATGGCTACTGTGTCCATGGACGTAGAGACTAAAAAAATTCAGGAAGGAGAAAGTTTTAAGATAACTCTAACATTGGACGGAGATGAAGCCGATAGCGTGCCCGATTTAACTCCCCTGCAAGAGGATTTTAACATTGACGGGACAGAAAGAAGCATGAATTACACCGTCATTAATGGTCAGGCGCATTCATTAAGTCAATGGATAATTCTAGTTACGCCTAAGAAGACGGGTGTAGTCGAAATCCCTGCACTGCAGGTAGGCTCTGAGAAAACTCAACCTGCCACAATAGAGGTGTCGCAGGAAAGCACTGGAAAAAATAAAGGTGACATTGATAACCAGCAGGATATTAGACTGATTACTGAAATTAATGAGCCAAATCCCTATGTGAACCAGCAAGCCATCCTAACAGTAAAATTATTGACCAGCCGTCGCTTAATTGATGTGGATTATCAACCTCCGAAATTGCAAGATGGTATTTTGATTCCCATAGGTTCTGGAAACCAGTATCAAACCATGATCAATGGGACACTGTATGCGGTGGAAGAACAAAAATACGCTTTTTTTTCACAGAAAAGTGGTGCGGTACAAATTCAGCCCCCCCTGTTCCGAGCACTTGTCTATAATGATGTAGCACCTAAGCGAGTGACTGCACGGGCAAAACCAATTACTGTGCAAGTCAAGGCAATCCCTTCCCAATATACAGGAACAAATTGGTTGCCGGCTAAAGGTGTAACGTTAAGTGAACAATTTGACAACAATTCTTCTACGGTAGATCAGGGAGGAACTCTGGTCCGGACTGTGCAGCTTCAGGCGGTTGGTATTCCGGCACAGCTGTTGCCAAGCCTTGATTTTGCCAGTAATGCGCATTCCTTCAGTGTCTATCCTGATAAGGCTAGCCAAAGAAACAGTTTAAGCCAGGGAAATTTAGTCGGCCACAGCATCATAAAAGTAAATTATTTATTTAACAAGTCCGGAACCATTACTATTCCTGAGTTAAAATTACATTGGTTTAATACCACTACAGCGAAGGAGGAAACGGCAATTTTACCCGCCCATATTATTGACGTCCGCCCGGCTCCTGGCCATTCGCAAGCGGCAACCATAGCCCCACAAAACAAAGCACCCAAGACTGTATCTTCGTCAGACGCGAAGACATCTGCACCTTCTCAAAATACCCCTAAAAGGACGGCATTGAACGGGCAGTGGTCTGATTTAGGGTGGTGGGTTGCAGCTTTATTTGCTTTGGCATGGATTGTTACCCTCCTGTTATTGTTTCGCAAAAAACCGGATAGGCAACAGCTAACAGCAGGTTCAAAAGAGTATGTCCATTACCTTCAGGAAGCTTGTGCTCAGAATAATCCTCATGCAGCACGTGATGCTTTGATTCAATGGGCACGACATGAATGGCCGAAAGCTAATATCTTAAATTTGACGCAGGTGGCCAACTTGCTGCACCAGGAAGAATTTCTTAAGGAAATACATCATTTAACTCAAGTGTTGTATGGTGAATCGCAGCGTTGGCAGGGAGCGGCGCTATGGCAAGCCTTTCTTTCCCATAAAAAAATTAAACATTCTGATAAAGAAAATTCGAGCTCTTTACCCGGCATGCATAAATTATAAAAGAAGAGTTAAATTAATGGCCATTAGTCTGCATGGCAGCTGATGGTAAGTTAAGGCTAATTGCAGCAAGGGCAAATGGATGACTTCCTGGATGGCGAAATAAATTTGTGCAAAGCCGCTTTGTTTTTATTTTAAGCTAAAACAAAGTCCATAGGCCGGCATGCATGAACATGCTGAGCCCCCACCACAACTTATCGCAATTGAGAATTATTCCCGCAATTCTCGCTATTTATTGCAGTCTGGGTTATAATGAAACTACTTGGTTTTTGTTCCCTGGCTGGAAGCAGTGTTCTTCGTGAAATTCCCTCTTTTTGCAGTGTTCAGTAGCGAATCAGCGCACAATGGTAATCCATTATTGGTTTTCAACCCGGGTAATGATATCAAGTGTTTGTTTAATTTTATTTTGGAAAAAAGAAATGTCTGCGAAAGAAACAGGCCACGTTAAGTGGTTTAATGATGATAAAGGTTATGGCTTCATTAGTCGTGATAATGGTGAAGATGATGTGTTTGTGCATTTTCGCTCAATTAATAGCACTGCTAGTCGCAAGACCTTAAAAGAAGGCCAACGCGTTGAATTTATGGTAACGAAAGGGCCAAAAGGATTGCAAGCTGAAGATGTAACTGCTGTTTAAATCTCTGCTGTTTCTCTTTCTTCCCTATTGAGATCACGGATTGTGATCTCAAAGAGGGATAAATCTCTTTATCTTAAAAGATTCATTAAATTTTCAACTTTCTCATAGTTTCTATTGAGATCAAACCATCAGAAATTTTTGGCCTATACTATTTAAGCTGAAACTATGCTTTTAGTCCCTGCATAGGTGATTACCATAATTATTGATGTTAGAAGCAGACAGGAAAATGCATGAAGGAAAATACATTTCATTTTAATGATCTTATGCTCAATTATATAGAGGGGCCGAGGAATGGACCTCCTATTTTGCTATTGCATGGTGCCACCAAACGTTGGCAATCGTTTATGCCCATTATTGAAGAGCTCTCACAGTATTTGCATGTTTATGCAATGGATTTTCGCGGGCATGGAAAATCCAAGCACACTCCCGGCGCTTATCGTTTACAAGATTATTTAACTGATTGCTATTCTTTTATAAAGGAGTGCATACAAGAGCCTGCTATTGTTCTGGGCCATTCCCTAGGCGGAATGATTGCCATCATGCTGGCAGCCCATCATCCACAATGGCTACAATCACTGGTTGTTATTGACTCCCCGGTAACCATTACCTCATTGCGCAATTTGGCCGTCTCGCAAGCTGAATTGGCCAATCGATTAATCCAGTGGTTGCGGATTAGTAAATTGTTCAATTTGCCTGGTTTAAACAATCATTTTATACCAGAAAGCCTTAGTCAATGTGACCCAGATATGCTGGCGGCAATCATCAATGAGTTTGAAACAACATTCCACAGTTATGAAGTGGAAGATTTGTTCCCAAAAATAAAATGTCCAACCTTGTTGATTCGAGGAAATTCCGAGCGTGGAAGTTTAATTCGGGATGAAGACCTAACCAAGGTTTTACAATGGTTACCAGGTTGTAACCATATTAAAATCCCTCATGTCGGCCATTCTCCAATCCGGGAAGACAGGAGGGCAGTTTTAAGTGTGCTCGAAAGCTTTTTAAAACAATCATCCATTTAAGCCATTAGACAATACCCTTTCAGGATGGTTATCGCTATAATCTTGGCATCTTATATTGCTGGGATGCACGATGATAAGATTGTTTGCTTGGCTCTGGCTTGCTTTCCCTCTTGTTTGTTTCTCCTCCATTGAAGTCAATGGCAAATATGAGGCTCAAAAAATTTGTCCCCTCTATGTTTCTAAAAATAAAAGAACAAACCCGGATGGCGCCGTAATTCAATTAAGGGAAAATTACGAGATAAGAGAGGTCAATCGCTCCAATAATCCAGATTGGTTACGTCTCATAGTTCCTAATCTCACACCATCACTAAGATGGGTTCATGCTGATTGTGGGATTTTTTATTTCGAAGCGCACGGCAAAAACAGTTGCGAACAATTACCCAATCTAGCGGATTCCTACATTTTAGCGCTAAGTTGGCATCCAGGATTTTGCCAATCCTATGGTTATGAGGCTGGTAAGGCCGAATGCAAGCATTTAAAGGCAAACGCCTATTCTGCCCATCATCTGATTTTGCATGGCCTTTGGCCTAACCAGCAAATTTGTGGAGAACATTATGGCTACTGTGCTGTAAATCCACGTAAAAACCACTGCGATTATCCTCCTCTTGCCTTTAGCGCCAAAGTCGATGAACGTCTGAGGCAATTTATGCCAAGCTATGCAGCAGGCACATGCCTGGAACGCCATGAATGGTATAAGCATGGCAGTTGTCAAATTTTGACAAATGATGCCTACTTCAGCTTGGCCATGCGTTTAAATGATGAGTTTAACCACTCCGCTTTAGGAGAATTCATCAGTGTTCATGCTGGGGATAAAGTCAAACGCGAACAATTAAGAAAATTGGTGGTGCAATCTTTCGGGCAAACTGCTGCTCAGCGAGTGTATTTTGGCTGTAAGGATGGTTTACTGGTTGATGTATGGTTGCAGTTGCCGGCTCTTATTCCACAACAGGAATCACTATTTGACCTGATGCAAAAATCCGCTGATTTCAAATACAATGAGTCCTGTCCACGGGATATTCGAATTTCTGATTTTAATGCAGATGCTTGGTAATAATGAAGGTAAACAAGTTGTTGCAAGAGTGATGGACAGTCATCCAATTGCTACAATCATCTTGCGCATTATACTAACTTCCTCTAATGTAAGGACATTAAGAATAGGGGAAATCCTGGCTATGTGGATGCGGTTTTTTTTATGTTTATTTGTTGTTCTCATGAGTGCAAGTTGCAGCCATAAAGTGCTAGTGATTCCAGCAAGTAGTCAAAAGGCATTGCACAATCGTCCCATGCCGGCTTTCAATCAGGTTATGGTTGAAGGAAACATCAATGTTAAACTGAGAACGGGTTTTCGCCATCCCCGCTTGCTCTTACGTGGTGATCCCCTCGACTTGCTCCAGGTGCAAACCAGTGTTGTCAATAATACCCTCCATGTCTCAGTGGGCAATGGTTATCCGAAATCCGGCCCAATTAGCGTTGAAATCCAAGCCCGCTATTTAAATTCGTTTACCTATCATGGTTCCGGAGTTGTTACTGGTAAAAATTTACATTCAAGCCTTCTGGATGTTTCAATTGATAATCCGGGCCAAACGATTCTTGGTGGTCAAATTGTATTGCGCAAGCTGGAGGTGAAAGGGGGGGGCTACACACAAGTGAGTGGAGTTTCCAGTCAATACTTACAGCTGTCTATCATCAATAGCAAAGTACAATTGGCAGGTAGGATGAACATAAGTCGCCTCGAATTGGATGAAAAGGCCTGGGTTGCCATGTATTGGGTTAAAAGCCATGCCTTAGTAGTCAGAGGGAAAGGGCAATCGTTTATGCAGTTGGCAGGCATTGTGGATAAACTGGATGTCGAATTATGCGATCGCTCGCGTTTTAACGGACGCTATTTGCGAGCCAATCGCGCTTTTGTGAAAACCCATGATCACTCTGTGGCAGACATTTCAGCGGTCAATCACCAGCACACATTAGCCACGGATGCCAGTGACATTTATTTCTATAATGTCCCAACGATCAAGACGGATTTCATGGCTTATAATGGTTCTGTTTTGGACATGCGTGATTGGAGCCCCTGGGACAGAAGTGTTTACACTCGTTACAATAAGCCTTAAGACGGGGAATAACTGTCACAGCCTAGCTGGTCAGCAATGAATGGCTTTCTTTGTTCAAAGACTCAGACTCAAGCCGTTGATTTTCTTTCATGCACGCAATAATGCTTTCTGTGTCACCGTCTAGAGGAATGACGTGAGCTGAATTCTTAAGCCAGTGAATTTTAGCATTGTCTACATCTTTGAAGCGCTCTGCAACTCGTTGGGAATCGACCACTTTATCATGGCAGCCTAAAAATACATCCGTGGGGCATGTTGGCGCCGAAAAGGAAAAAGTGTTTATGAGATTTATGATTTCCAGCACCGAGCTAAGCGGTAATTTGCGATAAGCAATTTCCCAATGCTCATCTGTGAATAAGTCGCCTGCAGCGCCCCGGACCTCTTTAAAACCCAAACGGCTGAGAATTTTTGCCAATTTTATGGCCTTTTGTGCTGATAGATGCAAATCCAGAGCGGGTGCCAGCAAATACAAATGATGTAAATTAAAATGCGACGCCAAGTGACAAGCGAGTAGACCCCCTAAAGACAAACCAAGCACATCCACTTCTTTAAATTCGGACAGCAGAAGTTTGCAGGCTTCTTCCGCGGTATTTAACCAGGAAATTGCCTTTGTATTTGCAAAGGCTTCGACACTGTCTGCATGTCCTGGAAGTACCGGACCAACAATGGCATCATAAAAGGAAAAAGAAGGCACCATGGCACGAAATACTGCTGGAGTGGAGGTAAAGCCATGCAAAAGGAGCAAAGCCCGCTCATTATTGCCATTTCGACGATCTATCGCTGCCAATAGCGGGAGATCTTCTTTGCTTAAAGCAAAGAGATGAATACCACGCCGCATACCTCGTAAATCATCTATGTTCATGCCAATCCCTCTTGTTTGCAAAATTATTGTAAATAAATAATCCAAATGATTCTTTAACAAATTCGATTTGTTATTATTTAAATACAAAAATGATCATCAATAATAATAGTTGGGTTTTAGCACAATTTACATCATCGGTAGAGGGTAGTTGTGCTATCTTTATAAAATAAGATTAAGTTTAGGGGAATGCTATGGGTACCTCACCGGACGATCTCACATCGTTCATGTCTGATCTCGATGAGAGAGAGCCAGTCGATGACAGTTCAGCCAATGATGGACCTGATTCTAAAGCAAAAAAAAACGACGGTCCTAAGCCAAAGCCTCAAAACAATAAAAAAGATGAGGAAAAGAAAGATTCGTCTGCTGATCCTCAGCAAAAAATGCTCGATGACTTAAAGAAAATGGTTTCAGAGCTGAATAATGCCATTTATGGAAAATTATACGATAAAATTGATGAAGGTTTGGATAAGGTTAAGCAGGGTATAAAAGGGGCTTTCTCAAAAGGGAAAACCGACGAACCCGATAACCCCAAAGAAGATCCCGATCAAACTCAGAAACAAACCAGTGATCCAACTCAGGGCGAAGACGAGCAACAACACAAGAAAAAAGACAAAAAAGGGCCTCAGAAACAACAATCTCAAGGTGAAGAAGAAGATGCTATTGAGATGGAAGAAATGCAACAGGAGCAACAAGAAGAGCCTGATGAACCTAATGAAGAGGAATCTTCTGAACTTGAGGTCGAGGAAGAACAGGAAGAAACTTTAGAGTCGGATGAAGAAGAGGAACTGGGGCAGGATTTAACTGAAGAAGGTCCCTCCATGGAAGAACCTGCCATGGAAGAGGAATCATCCATGTCCAATTCGCCAAGTCCAACATCAGATGCGCCTGAGCCCATGCAAATGTCTGCATCCAGTGACACAATGACTGGTCCTGACATGAGTGATACGTCATCCTTAGATATGGGTCAAGGTTCTGGTTCACCCGATGTAAGTCAAGTTGCTGAAGTGGTGGAAGAGAATCCCGAACTTGTGGCAGCTCTCTAAACGAAAAAGCAAAGGCTTTGTCTCAATTTCTGTAAGCAGCGAGGGAGTGCTGCTTATTTACTTGATTAAGCATCCAGCGCCCCCTCCTTCCACTCGTTTAATTTTCCAGCAATTTATGAGGTAAACTCTCAAGTCTTCCTGCTTGGGTCACGACAACATAATTCAGTTTACGTTGCAATTCGCTAATGGTATCCGCTCCTGCATAAGTTAAGCCTGAACGCAATCCGCCTACGATATCAGCGATGATGGCATCTTGATTATTGCGATAGGCAACCTCTGCAGATACGCCTTCTGCTGTTTTCCATTCATGCATTTGACCTAAGAAATCTTCTTGGGCTTCGCGTGATGCCATTCCCCGGTAGCGTTTTACTTGACGGCCGTCTTCTTTGGTAAATACTTCTCCAGGAGTAGGTTCCGTGCCAGCTAACATCCCGCCTATCATGACAAAATCAGCGCCGAAAGCTAAAGCCTTCACAATATCCCCGGAAGTACGTATACCACCATCGGCGACAATGGAGCGATCCGTACGCGCACAATCCTGAATACAGGTTAGCATGGGAATGCCAAAACCCGTTTTAATGCGGGTACTGCAGACTGAGCCACCGCCGATCCCTGCTTTAATGATGTCAGCGCCGCAAGAAGCTAAGTAATCTGCTCCAGCGTAAGTGGCTACATTGCCTGCCATGATGCAGCGGCTGCCCAACAGCTGGCGTAGGCTCTTTAAAGTCTTACCGACGTATTTGGCATGAGCATGGGCTACGTCAACGCAAAAATAATCAGCTCCGGCATCCCGAAGAGCCTCGGCGCGTTGCAGCTCCGCATCCGTACAACCCACTGAGACAAACACAGGAGCTTGGCACTTTTTAAATTCATTAATATTGTCTTCAATGCTTAGGAAACGATGTAAGGCCCCCATAGCGCCTTTGCTGTGCATGAAATTGGCCATTTTGCTTTCAGTGATGGTGTCCATATTGGAACTAATCACCGGCAATTGCAGAGTCAGCTTGCTTAAACGATCGGTCATGCTGATGTCAACAACTCGTCGTGATTCGTGATGATTGTAAGCTGGAACCAACAATACATCATCAAAAGTGATGGCCTGGTTGTTCATGATAATCCTCTTTGGCTAGGCAAAAGCGTGTACTATAAATGTTCAGCAGCATAATAAGCAAGTCTTGATCGTTCACCCCGAGTTAAGGTCATATGGGCACTATGCTGCCAATGCTTGAATCGATCGACTGCAAAAGTTAAACCAGAGGTTGTTTCTGTCAGATAAGGTGTGTCAATTTGCTTGATGTCACCTAGACATACAATTTTACTGCCCGGTCCAGCACGGGTAACCAGAGTCTTGATTTGCTTTGAAGTCAGGTTTTGTGCTTCGTCAATAATGATGAAGCGATTTAAAAACGTTCGACCGCGCATGAAATTTAACGAGCGGATTTTAATTTTGTTTTGCAATAAATCCTGAGTAGCGCCCCGGCCAAAACTACCGCCTTCCTGGGAACTATGCAAAACTTCTAAATTATCCATTAAAGCGCCCATCCAGGGAGTCATTTTTTCTTCCTCTGTTCCTGGCAAGAAGCCGATGTCTTCGCCGACCGGGATGGTGACCCGGGTCATAATAATTTCATTATAACGACTTTGATCCAAAACTTGTGTTAAACCTGCCGCTATGGTTAGGAGAGTTTTTCCAGTTCCTGCCGAACCTTGTAAAGTGACAAAATCGATTTCCGGATCCAGCAACAAATTCAAAGCGAAATTTTGTTCGCGGTTGCGTGCGATGATGCCCCAGACTGAGTGTTTGGCTTGGGTGTAATCGCGAGCCAATTGCACCACGGCACCACTCTCGCTGACTTCCTTCACAATGGCTTGAAACTGGTTATCCTGTGTACTGATGCAATCATTGCAATTCCATTGGGCGGTGAGAGGGCCACTGATGCGATAAAAGGTATTACCATTATCTTGCCAGGCTTCCATATTTTTCGCATGACTATCCCAAAAATCATTGTCTAAAATATGTAAGCCGCTATGCAATAAATCGACGTCATCCAAGACTTTATCGTTGTAATAATCCTCAGCAGGAATACCAAGGATGCCTGCTTTAATACGCAAATTGATGTCTTTGGAAATAATAATAACTTGTCGGCCAGGGTATTTCTTCTGCAACCCTAAGGCAGTTGCTAACAAAGTATTGTCTGCTTTATGTCCTGGAAGGGAGGTAGGACGCAATTGTTCAAATTCATCCGTCTGGAAAAACAAACGTCCACTGCTTTTAAGTTTTTCTGTTTTGAAAAACTGCGCGATTGGCAGCCCTGCAACCACTTCCTGGTGCGTTGCGCCACTCATTAGCTCAACCAACATGCGGTTCGTTTGCCGAACGTTACGCGCCACCTCGGAAAGCCCGGTTTTATGACTATCCAATTCTTCCAACACCACCATTGGCAAATAGATGTCATGTTCTTCAAAGCGATAAATAGCTGTGGGATCATGCATCATGATATTGGTATCAAGCACGAACAGTTTAGTTTCTTTGTTTCCTTTCTCCATTGATTTACCCCAAGCTAAAATGTATTCATTGTGCTGAGGGGCATAAGCGCAGTCAAGATTTATCTTGTAGTAAATCAATTATATAGCGATCTTCATATAAATTTTGCTAAAGCAAACCATTAGGATTCCTGAAGTTGCCTTAAGGCCTGCAACAACTCTTGCGCATGGTTTTTGACCGAAACTTTACGCCACTCCTGCCGCAAGATTCCTTTGGGATCAATTAGAAAGGTGCTGCGTTCAATGCCTCGTACTTGTTTGCCATACATGGATTTCATCTTAATCACATCAAATTGTTGACATAAGGCTTCTTCTTTATCGCTAATGAGTTCAAAAGGAAGTTGTTGTTTGGCTTTAAAATTTTCATGAGATTTAAGACTGTCCCTCGAAATGCCAAAAATGTTGGCATTCAGCTGGGTGAATTTAGGATAAAGGTCCCGTAAATCCGCTGCCTCCTGAGTGCATCCCGGGGTTGAATCCTTCGGATAAAAGTAAAGAATTAACCATTTTCCCTGAAAGTCCTCCAGGCGTCCTTCAATCCCACTGGTCGCTACAAATGATTGGCTGGTAATTGGATCTCCGATTTGCATAAACTCTCTCCTTTGTTAAAACGCAGACACTCTTCAATTCATTTCACCAATAGCTTTTATTAAGTGTATAATCAATCTTTTTTATAGTTCTAGTCCCTTTAGGTGTCCTATGGCTAGCCATAAGCAAAGCGCCACGATTGTTGTCAATAAAAAGGCGCATTTTGAATATTTTATAGAAAATGAGTACGAAGCGGGTTTGGCTCTTGAAGGTTGGGAGGTTAAAAGTTTGCGCGCCGGAAAGATTAACCTTTCTGATGCCCATGTCATTATTAAGAATGGCGAAGCTTTTTTGCTGGGAGCTCAAATTCAGCCTTTACCGACGGCTGCTGCACACCTTTATCCAGATCCCAGCCGCACTCGTAAATTGCTTCTGAACCGCAAGGAGCTTAATCAACTGATTGGCAGCGTTGAGCGTCAAGGTTATACCTTAATCCCTCTCTCACTGTATTGGAAAAGCAATCTGGTGAAGATGAAACTTGCCCTGGCCAAGGGAAAGAAAAGCCATGACAAGCGAGAAACGATTAAAGACAGGGACTGGCAACGTGATAAAGCACGCTTGCT
This sequence comes from Legionella jordanis, assembly GCF_900637635.1. Taxonomy (NCBI): domain Bacteria; kingdom Pseudomonadati; phylum Pseudomonadota; class Gammaproteobacteria; order Legionellales; family Legionellaceae; genus Legionella; species Legionella jordanis. The sequence continues at coordinate 2,959,963 of NZ_LR134383.1, read as the reverse complement.
CAAAAAACACAAGTAAGCAAGCTGCTATTGCTTACTTAATCTTCATTCTCAGATTGTTTAGGTACTTTCATCCCCTTTTCACGGGCTTTGGATAAACCAATAGCAATGGCTTGCTCTCGACTTTGTACTTTATGTTTGTCACCGGGGCCACTGTGTGCAGTTCCCTTTTTATAGCGGTGCATTTCCTTCTCAACTTCTTTCTGGACACCTTTGCTGTATTTCCTTGTCATACCTCCTCCTGCAAAATGCATTGCAATGTCTTCTTTCTAAGTATAACAAAAGCTCACAAATGACTAATTTTGGGCAAAATGTTGAAATAAGATGATATAAATCGCATTTTGGGTTATCCTTGGACATCATCGAGGAGTTTGGCAAAATGAAAAAAAAATTTGAATGGTTGCAATCTGAAAAATGGCAAGAACCAACCCCGGAACAAATTGCTGCGGCGCATAAAAGCGGCTTAAGTTCAATACCTACTGGCGCTGAAATACCCTGGGACATTTTAAATCATCCTCATTACAAAGAAGTTGATTCAGTTGAGGCTGAAAAATTGGTCCAAGAAAAGCCTGAGCTCCATGGTGTACTATTAAGAAAGGCTTCTGTAGTTGGCCAAACAGCAGTTACTGTGCTTACTCCACAAATGAAAGTAGTAAAATATCTTTTAGCCAATCAGGAATTGAATCTAAGAGCCAGTGCTTGCAACTATTACAAAATCAATCTTGCTGACACCGTAGTCGAGCTTACTCAGGCCTACCACTTGCAATCGCAAGGAAAATACGCCGATTTTATTTTTGCTGGTATCGATGAGACAATCCAGCAGATAAAAAATAAAATTCAAAAGGATAATGAAGAGCGTGCTGCTGCTTATTTTCTAGTTAACGATTCTCCTGATTTTGAGAATGAATGGAAGCCAGAAATTTAAGCCTAAACTCAGCCAATGAAATGTGTAGCTGAATTCTCTGCATGCAAAAAAACTCTAACTTTGTTTGGCTAATCTATACTTAAAGTTATTAAAAATTTTTAAGTCAATGGTGGGCAACAAATGTCGTCAGTTAAATCCTTAAAAACATTAGATTCTTTAATATTTCTAACCAAATTAACCCGACAAACCAAGAGTTCTCCATCATTCACCACGGTTGATTTCCAAGGGTGTTCGGCGAATTATTTTGCAAACAATCGGAAAAAGAAAAAAGGTTTAATGGTGGTGTTTCATGGGGCAAATCAACAAGGAAATGCTGACCAAAGATATTATGGATTTGTGAATGGTTTAACGGCAATTGGCTATGATTGTTTGTTGCTTCAACTGCAAGCGCAAATAGAGCTTCGCCCCCCTCGCCAAGAAGATTATGATGCTGTGACTAATTACCTCAATCATTTTGCCGAAACAATCAACAATTATAAAAATATCTCGTATATTGGACCCTCTACTTCTTGTTTATACATGAGCAAAGTAGCGGCGAATCCAGGGCTTAAAAGAAAGGTTGATTCATTGTGTTTTATCAGTCCATATTTTGACCCAGGTACTCATTTTAGGGAATTGCTTGAGACACCAAGAAGCTTCTATGCGCAATTGGTCATGCTCAAAATGATGCTATTTAGTGAATTTGAGCAACAGCCGAGCAAACATTTTGGCGAAGAGCTTTTGCTGTTTAATCGAGCAATTGATTACTGCCTTAAAAACAAATTTGAAGCCAGTGACTCTCATCACATACTCAATTTTATTGCAAAAGAATCACCCAAAAGTAAAAGGTTACTAAAATTCATTCAAAACCTAGGAAAAACAGGATTTATTGATGAAGAATTGCAGTCCTCTTTTAATGACATCGTGAATAAATCAAAGTATGACGATTGCTTGTCTAAAATCCAATCCAAAATAACCCTAATTCACGCTTATACTGACCCCATTTTTTCACCTGAAAACAGCTGCCTTTTGGCTGAAGAATTGACCCACCGGCGAATTGATAATCATTTGGCAATTACTAAAATGATTGCTCATGCGGATCTGGTGACAAAAAATATTGTGAAAGAATCCATAGGAATTGTTAAGGCTCTGAATCACTTTTTCTCAGCCCCATTGGCAATTAATGCAAATTTTCTAGCAAATGAAAATAAATATACTAGACTTTAGAAATCAAGTTCGACTGTCTATGACGAATTACTTGGAATTGAGTAATTTTGATGGTGAGAATAATTAATCCTTTTCTGGGAGAAAAGGTTGGTTAGCAAATGGAATGTGTAATCTTACAATGTGGATATGCATTTCAATTTCAGCTCAGCAGTCAAGTCAAAATACTTTCAAGAAATCAAGAAATGGTATGAATTTTTGTTCATGCAAATTGAACAAAAACATACAGAGAGGCAGCCCTTTTTATTAGTTTGCCGACTTTCTTGCTATCCAATATTTAAAACACCCTGCCCACGAATCAAATCTTTCGAGAAAAATCTAATCATGAATTCTCAAAGCAGTACAAATAAGGAGAATGCAGTATGAGTGCTGATCTTTTACAAGAAGCCTATGAATTTCACCAAAGTAATCTTGAGCAAAATTTAGCACTGCATCCGATTTACCAAACTTTAAACGACGTGGTCGATTACCAAAGCCTGCTTCAACCGGAAAAAATCGTGTATCGGTTTTTAGTTGATGAGGACCGAGCCGAGTCATTGACTGCACGAGAATTGCAAAGACAGGTTAAAAAGCTGGCCCATTATCTAAGTAAGTACGTCGTGAAGGGTGATAGAATTATTGTTGCTGCCAAACCTGGATTGGAATTTATAATCAGTTTCTATGCCTGTTTACGGGTTGGGGCAATTGCCGTTCCCATATTCCCTCCCGCAAATGCCATGATGGCGACCAGATTTCTTCATGTTTTTAACAATGCCAAGCCTAAACTCATTCTGGCTGATCCTCAAACGGCACGTCTCATGAAAAAAGGCTTGGTAGCTAATCGTTTCCTACATCACCGCATACAACATTATCTGGGTATTTCTGAAGCCTTGTCTGCTGTATTCCAAGCCATTAAAAAAAGCAAAACACCCATTGTTTCTACCGAAGTGCGCTCTGAATATTCAGGAGAACATTTTCCCTGTCCGTTAGTTAAGCCTGAAGATATTGCTTTCCTGCAGTACACTTCCGGCTCCACAGGGCATCCTCGAGGAGTTATGCTGAGCCATGCCAATTTATTAAGCAACTTGGCAATTATTCACCAAGCGGTCAATTTCACCAGCGAAAGCCATACGTTTTCCTGGTTACCACCCTATCACGATATGGGGTTAATTGGCTGCATTCTAGAGCCTCTTTATGCCGGAACGGTTGCAACGCTTATGTCTCCGGTGGATTTCATTAGCAAACCCTCACGTTGGGTTAAACATTTATCCGATTATCAATGCACCATAAGTGGCGCACCTAACTTTGCCTTTGAACTTTGTGCGCGTAAAACACCGGAAAGTTTGATTAGAAAATTAGACTTAAGTTCCATTCGAGCCATTGCCAACGGAGCTGAGCCCATTTCTTTCAAAGCCATGCAGTTTTTCTATGACAGTTTCAAGGTTGCGGGCTTAAAGCGGGGAGTTATTTTACCCTGCTATGGTCTGGCTGAGTCCACCCTGATGGTTTCGGCCAAGCCTTTTTCCAAAGAAGAAAATATTATCACGGTTGATACCCACCGGCTTAAAGACAACATTGTCGAGCGCATTAGCAACCAGGAAGGCGGACTGCAATTGGTAAGCTCTGGAGTGCCGCAAATGCTGGTGCGAGTGATTAATCCCAAAACGCACGCACTTTGCAAAGAGGATGAAGTCGGAGAAATATGGGTAGCAGGCCGCTCAGTTGCTACAGGTTATTATAATCAACATGAAGAAAGCACCAGCATTTTTAAAGCGCAAGTTCCTGAGCAAGAGAACAGGCATTATCTTCGAACGGGTGATTTGGGTTTTTTGCATGAAGGTGAACTGTTTGTTTGCGGGCGTTTAAAAAATTTAATCATTATCAATGGTCAAAATTACTACCCTCATGATTTTGAGCAAGCCGCTGCTTATTCACATCATGCTGTCCGTAAAGGTTGTGTGGTAGCATACTCTGAGTTGGTGCATGGCAAAGAAGCTTTGCATATTGTTGCCGAAATCAAAGCCGGTACCGCCAGTAAATCCTACGGCGAAATTGTCCAGAACATTTTGAGTGAAATCAGCAATCAATTTCATCTCAGTCCTTACCAGGTTTTATTAGTTCCCCCGAAAGCTATTCCCAAGACAACCAGTGGTAAGTTGCAACGAATTAAATGTCAGGAAGAGATAACAGAAAAAATCATCGTGCCCTTGCACATTTATCAATCGAATGATTCAGCACCAGAAGAAAGTAAATTCAGCGAACAAGCCAGGCAAGCGGCTTCAACCGACGAGGGGATTGAAACAGATTGGTGGGGCATTTTAAAGCAAAGCAAACCCAAGCATAGAGAGGCGAAGCTTTGTGAATTGATAGTGGGATTAAGTAGGCAGTTATTAAATGTTCCCCCGGAACATCCGATTGACGTTGATAGCGGATTGTTTACTCTGGGGATTGATTCACTCAGTGCCGTTGAACTGCAATGTGGTATACAGTCGGCATTGGGTGGAAGAATTCAACTGGATCCTGCCTTGGCATTTAACCATCCAACCATAAGAAAATTATCCCGTTTTTTATTGTCGCAATTGTCATTCCAGCAGGATGAATTGAGCAAGTCTGAAGTCGAGACAGGAATGCAACTTAGTGGAAAAATTACAGCATATCCTCGCAACGATAAAGGCATTTACCCAGCCTCATATGCACAAAAAAGACTCCATTATATTCACCATTATGAGGGCTCAGGAGCCATAAATTATAATATTCCGGTCGTTTTGGATATCAAGGGGAAATTAAATATTCAGCGATTGCAAGACTCACTCAATGTATTAATCGAACAGCATGCCATGTTTAGAACATCTTGGCTATTTGATGCGGAAGGCTTACAACAAGTGATTCAACCCCAGCTGAAAGTCACCATTACAAGCCGGCAGATGAGCAGGGGAATGGCATTGCAGGACATGCAGATGCAGCTTTCACAAAGCTTTGACTTGCAAAGAGCCCCTGCGTTTCGGGCTCTGGTATATCAATATGAACCTGAAGCCTATTTGTTGTTCTTTAATTTTCATCACATCCTCATCGATTTCTGGTCTTGTAATCGAATATTCTTGCCTGAATTGTTTAAAATTTATGACGATTTACTTCAAAAGAACTCATCGGAATTGAAATCTCCGAAATTGGAGTATATTGATTACGCTCTTTGGCAGAAGCAAGCCTTCGAATCAGGGGCTATGGACAGACAAAAGCAGTTTTGGCGGGAAAAACTCAGTGATTTAAATCCAGCCCAGCTGCCAACACAAGCCGGCCCATTCATTAAAGGCAACCCTGTTGGCAGTATTCAGCAACATCTAAGCCCTGAGCTCTGTGAAGCCATTTATAAAACCACGCAACAACACAATGTTTCTTTGTTTATTTTTTTCAATACAGTGTTATCGTTTTTAATTTGGAAATACTCTGATCAGAAGGATATTTTAGTAGCTAGTCCAGCATCCAATCGTCACCATCAAGGTTTAGAAGAGATCATTGGCTTTTTTGTAAACACCATTATCACGCGCCATCAAGTAAATGAAACATTTCATGCCCATGACTGGCTTGCACATTGTCGAAAAAATTGCCTTGAAGCATTGCAAAATCAAGACCTGCCTTTTGATGAGGTTTTGAAAATCATCTCGAGAAATCAGGATAATCACCGTCACTCCATGTTTCAGGTGATGCTTGTCCTGCAAAAGCTCGGTTCGCTAGAAAAGATTGATGTGGCACAAATCAACTCCATTGAATGGCTGGATATTGAGGAATCGGCACGTACGGACTTAACTTTGAAAATCAATTTGCTTGATAACAAGATTGCCTTAAATTTTTGTTACTCCAAAAAGTTATTCCAAGAGCAGTTCATAGAACAGTTTTCACGGCATTTTGTAAGGGCGCTAGAGGCTTTTTGCAGCGAGGGAAATCCTCTGTTGACCGATATAGAGCTTTTAGCCGAAGAGGAAAAAACCAAAATATTGCACCTCCTGCAGGGAGACGTTCTGGACTATTCGTCTGATACAAGCCTGCATGGGAAGTTTCAACAGCAAGCCCAAGCCACTCCCAAGAGAATATGTGTGCAGGATGAAAGGCAATGCTTAACTTATGAGGAAGTGGATAAACGCTCCAGTCAAATGGCTAACTATCTCCTGGAGCAAAATGTCCCTCACAATGCAATCATTGCCGTCTACATGGAAAGAAATGTTGAGCTCTTGGTGATTCTGCTTGGAATTCTAAAGGCAGGCTGCGTTTATTTGCCTTTGGACTTAAACCATCCTAAAAAAAGAATTGAATTGATTCTTGAAAATGCAAAACCCTATAGGATTTTTACCCAGGCATCATTCATGCCGCTATTCTGTGCTGAGCAGACTATAAATGTAGAGCAGCTATGGCCTAAACTCGCAAGTCGAGATTATTCCCACAGCCAAGCGCTTCAAAGCAGAGAGAATGAGATAGCCTACATCATGTTTACCTCCGGTTCGACGGGGCAACCAAAAGGGGCATTAAATACTCACAGAGGTGTCCTAAACCGTATTCAATCGTCACAAAATCTCTGTCAAATTGGCGAATCTGATCGGGTCTTACATAAAACGACATTGAGTTTTGACCCTTCCATTCTGGAAATTTTTTGGCCCATTTGTCACGGGGCCACTTTAATCATGGCTCCTCCTAATGCCCATAAAAATCCCGAATGCCTGGCGAAAGTCATTAAACAACAGCAGATTACAGTCTGTTATTTTGTCCCTTCACTGCTTAGTATGATTTTAGAGATGGCCCCAGAACACGCTCTTGATTCCTTGCGTTATGTTATTTGCGGGGGCGAGCGCTTGTCCAAAGTCATCAATAGGCAATTTTTTCAAAAAACCAAGGCCATCCTATATCACACTTATGGCCCCTCGGAATGCTCCATCAGCATGACGGTTTTCAAATGTGATGAGGACATGGAGAAAGATTATGTTCCCATCGGGCGTCCGATTCTAAATACCAGAGCCTATATATTTGATTCTCAGCTAAAGGTGGTTCCACAAGGAGTGGTCGGTGAATTGCATATTGCCGGGGTTGCTGTAGGGAAAGGCTATTTAAATGACCTCAGGCAAACTGAAAGCAAATTTATTGCAAATCCCTTAAATCCCAATGAAACACTCTATAAATCCGGAGATCTGGTCAAACTTTCATTTGAAGGAAACATCGAGTTTGTGGGGCGAAAGGATCACCAAATTAAACTGAGGGGAAACCGAATCGAGCTTGAAGAAATTGAAACTTGTATTTTGCAGATACCTGGAGTGAACAATGCGGTGGTCAAAGCGGTGGAATGTCATGGCCAACAACTGCTGGTGGCTTATTATGTATCAGCCATTGCAGCAGAAAAAATCAAGGAAGAATTAAGAAACCGCCTGCCCGATTATATGATTCCTTCTTTATTTTACTCGCTTAAGGCAATGAAACTGTTACCTAGCGGTAAGGTCGATCGCGTGGGTTTACCTGCTCCCGATCATGGGCTGCGAAATGGCACTTCGGCAACAGCCATGCAAACGGAGACGGAGAAAAAGGTCCATGCAATTTGGCAGTCCCTATTTGCTATGGACTCTATTGCTCCACAAGAGAATTTTTTTGATTTGGGAGGACACTCTTTATTAGCGGTAAAGCTCGTTTATGATCTTAATCAACAATTGGGTTGCCACTTTACAGTAAAAGAATTGTATCAAAATCCAACCATTCGGGATAATGCTCTCTGGATTGAGCAGCATGGAAAAACTAAACCGTCGCTTGAAGATAGAAAATCAACGGCAGAGTTAAAGCAAATTTGTCCCCAATTACAGTTAACCCCTCTGGGTGACTGTGTAGATAAGCCTTTTGAAACTATTTTCCTGACGGGTGGGACGGGCTTTTTAGGTGTTTACCTTCTTCGTGATTTATTGCAGACCTTTCCGGCTGCCACAATTTATGTGCTTGTCAGGGCAGACGATACAGCAACAGGGCTTAAACGGCTTCAAAAAGTAGCGCAGCAATACAGGCTTAAGATTGATTTGGATCGCGTTGTCCCTGTTTTAGGTGATTTGGCCGAAGCGCAATTTGGCCTGGAGGCTGGTGAATATTTAGAAATGTCTAAACGCATTGACGTTATTGTTCATAATGGCGCACTGGTTAATTTTATAGATGATTACCAAAAACTTGCGGCGGTGAATGTGGATGGAACTGCAGAAGTTCTCAAATTCGCTGCCTTATCCCGTCATAAACCAGTCCATTATATTTCAACCTTATCAGTGGTTCCGAGGGATGTTGAAGGAAATAAACCTAAACCATTTTTTGAGGAAGGCGCCATTAACTCAGCCGGATTTATACAAGGTGGCTATGCGCAAACCAAATGGGTGGCCGAATGTCTTGTAGAAGAGGCGAAGGCTCAGGGTCTTAGAGTTAAAGTGTATCGCCCAACACGCATTGCCGGGGACAGTCAAACGGGGATTGGCAATGAAAATGATCTGTTCTATCGATTCATTCGCGGTTGTTTGCAATTAGCCGCTGTACCTGATGTGGATTTTAATTTGGATTTGGTGCCCATTGATTTTATTAGCCAGTTTGTTGCAATGGAAATGCGCTTGGGAAGCGGAAGGGACAGTTTTAATTTGCTCAATTCCAAAGCCATTCCCTTTAAAACCATTGTCGGCAGCATGCGCAAATACCGCAAAGTAAACCTCCTTCCTTATGAGGAGTGGTTAAAGCAAATCTCTGTGCCTGAAATTGAAGGGCAAGAGAATTACCTCTTTCCTCTGAAAGATATTTTCCCCAGAAAAGAACGAGATTTCTACAGCCTGGTTGCTCCACGTGATATTGACAACAGCAATATGTTGGCCACTTTGGAGCAAGGGAAGCCTTCGGTTAATCCTGAAATAAATGAGGAAGTTCTGGCCGCATTCATCGAATTTTCAATGACAAAAATTTAAAGGAGATAAAGAGGAATCGCTCTAATTTTACTGTTTCTAACCATATTGACAAAAATTTAATGCAGCATCTAATCTAGTAGAATATTGGAGAAAGCATTCTTTCCCCAAAACTCCCCTAAACATGCTTTGACTGAGTGTCAACTAGGGAGAGTCCCCCCTCCGTGTTGGAATAACAGGTGGGATTTTTAATCTAAGGAGAGATTATGTCATCACATTGCACTAGGATGTGCTATTGGGTGGGGTTAGTGGTTCTTTGTTTGCCTATGACTCTTTTTGCATCTAAATCCATTAAATCGATGGTGGTATTCGGCGACAGTTTGTCTGATATTGGAAATACCACCCATTTGTTAAAAAGTTTGCGGCAAGACGAAAGTCCTGCCTATCTTGTTCGCCCTTTAAAAGTCTTTGTGCTCAATAAAATGGAAGAGTTCGCGACTGAGTACTACGTCCCACAAGTGGTTTTGGATGCTGGTGTCGAAATCGTCACCAATTTTTTTGATACGGAATTCGGCCCATTTTTGGCCAATTTGGTAAGCAAAGTGAAGAAAGTACCGGTCCTTCCTGGTGAGCCTTATTGGCAATCCCGGTTCTCCAACGGTCGGGTATGGAATGAATACCTGGCGCCCATGATTGGCATTGATCGCGAGGATGCACATTTCTACAGCAACCAAGCGTTCGGAGGCAGCTGGGCTGTAACCTATGATTATCAAGTAACCACTTGGAACCTTATTCGCCATCCGCTTGCTACGTTAAAAACCTTAATCGTTGGAAAATTAATACCGCCAAGCCTTGGTTTAACGGTACAGGCTTATTTGATGATGAATGAATCTTTGGATGATAGGACCGTCTATTTTGTATTAACCGGGGCAAATGATTATCTCAATGTGTTGGTTTTTGAAGACAATTACAATCCCGCAGTTATGAATTTCTACATTGATAATGTATTGGATGGCATTTCTTCAGGCGTTCACAAGTTGGTGAAGGCTGGAGCCCGGCACGTTGTGGTGATGGGGTTGCCAAATATTGGCATTACACCGAAATTCGTGCAAACAACCGACAGGCCTGTGTTAGCGGCGGCTGTTGAGCAACATAATCAACGTCTGCAACAACGAGTTGCAGAGTGGCGCGAACAGTATTCTGAAGTTGATTTTCTGTACATTGATTTACAACAGTATTTGCAAAAAGCCTTAAATGAGCCACAAAAATATGGCTTTAGCAATATTACGGATGCTTGCATTGATATTAAGTTTCCCATGTTTCATGCTTTTGCAAACTCTCCGTTTGCCCATAATTATGTTCTGCAGTATGCGCAAGTTTTGCAATATCGCGATAGCCATTTTGGACCTAATGAAAAGAATTATCACCTTTGTGATAATCCTGAGAGTTATTTGTTTTGGGATGAAATACATCCGACAACCCATGCCCATCAGCTGCTGGCCAATGAAATTTGTGATGCGATGAAACAGCATGGTTATGAAACTTCCTGCCAACAACCAGCAAATCTTTAGATTTTTTCGCTGAATGTGGCATACTTTGGCAACTTTTTTCAGATATCCTGCCAAACCACTCACAAGGCGGGTGATATCAAGAAGATTAAGGAGTTTGTATGTGCGGGATCATGGGTGCTACATCACAACGTGATATCAGTAAAATTTTATTGGAAGGGCTAAGACGTCTGGAATATCGAGGCTATGATTCCGCTGGAATCGCAGTAATTGACGACACGGGCTCTTTAAAACGGGTTCGCATTCAAGGGAAAGTACAAGGTTTAGCCGATGCGATGCAGGAAACGGCAATCACCGGCCATTTGGGTATTGCTCATACTCGTTGGGCTACGCACGGTAAACCTTGTGAAGAAAATGCCCATCCCCATATGTCACATGATGAAATTGCTGTGGTTCATAACGGCATTATCGAAAACCATGATGCCTTGCGTGAGAAACTTAGAGCAAGTCATTATGAATTTACCTCAGAAACTGATACGGAGGTGGCAGCGCACCTGATTCATTTTTACTACCAGCAGCATGAAGATCTTTTGCAAGCCGTTCAACAAGCAGCTCGTGAAATGCATGGTGCTTTTGCTCTGGGTGTCATCCATCAGAAACGACCCAATGAATTGGTGGCTATTCGCAAGGGAAGCCCTTTGGTGGTGGGGTTAGGAATTAACGAACAATTTATCGCTTCCGATGCCCTGGCTCTTCGTTCTTTTGCCCAATCCGTTATTTATCTGGAAGAAGGGGACAGTGCTCATTTGACTGTCGATAAGGTTTCGCTGTTTAACTCAAAGGGAGAAGCCGTCAAACGAGACTCCCATCCCCTTAATGGTGACAACCAGGCGGTGAGTAAAGGGCCATACCGGCATTTCATGCTGAAAGAAATTTATGAGCAGACTAAAGTGCTTGCTGACACCCTCGAGGGCCGAATTGCTTCCCAGGAAGTTCTTAGGGCCAGTTTTGGTGAAAAAGCAAGTACTCTATTTACTCAAGTAAAACAAATCCATATTGTTGCTTGTGGAACGAGTTATCATGCAGGTTTGGTGGCTCGCTACTGGCTTGAGTCCTTAACTGGCTTGCCAACCCAGGTTGAGATTGCCAGTGAATACCGCTATCGCGATGTCGTGGTTAATGACAACACCTTATTCATTACCGTCTCTCAGTCTGGCGAAACGGCCGATACATTGGCTGCCCTTCATAAAGCCAAATCAATGAATTATTTAGGCAGTCTGGCGATTTGCAACGTCGCAACCAGTACCTTGGTTCGTGAAGCCGATTGCGTGTTTTTAACCCGTGCCGGAGTGGAGATTGGTGTGGCTTCCACAAAAGCTTTCACCACCCAATTGGCTGCTTTCCTCATGCTGGCTACGGCTTTGTGCAAAGACAAAAGGGCAGGGCAAGTCTTAACCCAGTTGGAAGAATTACCCGCTTGTTGTGAACGGGTCTTGCAGATGGATGCTGAGATTAAGAACCTGGCTTCTCTCTTTGTGAACAAGGCCCATACACTCTTCTTAGGCCGAGGTGTGCAATATCCGGTTGCCTTGGAGGGCGCTCTTAAATTAAAAGAAATTTCCTATATTCATGCTGAAGCTTATCCTGCAGGGGAACTCAAGCACGGTCCTTTGGCATTGGTGGACAAAGACATGCCAGTGGTTGCAGTTGCCCCCAATGATGAGTTGTTGGACAAATTAAAGTCCAATTTGCATGAAGTTAGTGCGCGTGGTGGGCAATTAATCGTTTTTGTCGATGATTCACAAAATTGGGAGCCCGATGGCGCACGTCTTATCCGAGTGCCAGGCTGTGGTCAGTGGATTGCCCCCATTGTTTATACCCTACCCTTGCAATTGTTAGCCTATCATGTCGCAGTAGCCAAAGGGACTGATGTGGATCAACCACGCAATTTGGCCAAATCGGTGACAGTTGAGTGAACCGTGCCAAGGAGTTTTGGCTAAGTATTTGGCAGGAAGGCAGAACACCATTTCATCGGGAAGAAGTTAATCCTGATTTAATCGAGTTTTGGCCTTCCTTAAAGCTGACTCCCCACGCCAGAGTGCTCGTTCCTTTATGCGGCAAAAGCCTCGACATGCTGTGGTTAGTCGATCAAGGGTTTCACGTAACAGGAATTGAGCTCAGTGAAACTGCTGTGCAGCAGTTTGCCAAAGAGAACCAACTGGAGTTTAGCAAGCGCAGCGTTCATGGCTTTGATTTATACTGTACTTCGGCGATTGAGATATGGCTTGCTGATGTTTTTGATCTAGGCCTAATGGATGTGCCCCCTGTAGACGCTATTTATGATAGGGCTGCCTTAATTGCTTTGCCTGAGAAGGTACGTCCTTCCTATGTTGAGCACTGCCTGCAATGGCTCCGGCCTGGTGGAGCTATCCTCCTTAAATCGATGAGTTACCAGGGAAGCATGGAAGGTCCTCCCTATAGCGTAGAACACAGTGAAATCAAAACGCTCTATCAGCAGGCCAGTCAGTTGAGCTGTTTGAAAGCAACTAAACAGAGCTTGCGTGGCGAGGATGCTTTGAAGGTCCGCGGCTTGGATGAGTATATAGACAGTGTTTGGCTTATTCATTATTGACAGCCAAGTAGCTAATCCCTTAGGGAATGGTGGCAATTTGCTGGGATTAACCCAGCAAACCGGCAGATTAAAGCGTATTCACGCTGAATTCTGACTCCGGCATTTCGGAGTTCTGCTTTGAAAAGGCTAATTGATTTTTTGAGGCAAAAAAAGTTGGAGTTTGCAGTTGTTGTCCATAGGCAAGATGGGAGTAAAATCTAGCCGGATAAAAGGGGCTATGAATTTCCCTTAATTTATTCTCTATTTGTTGCCGTCTTTCTGGAGTCATTGGGATAGTATCAATGGGCGAAGCTTGAATGGGACTTGGGAGATCGGCATTGGTTTGTGGGGGAGGATTATTTCCAAACTGAAGGTGTATTGATTCCTGATGCTCCTCTGCCAGGCATTCCACTGAACCAAATTGCCCACTATCTACACTTAAATTCATTTCAAATGGATGTGCTTGCATTGGTGCTGTTAAGACAGGAATGGACGGAGACGGCAGGAGTTGCGAAGTGGTTAGCAGTTGCTCTTGAAAGCTTTTTGGTATTCTGCTGAGAGCTCCCCAGGTTACTTCTTGACCATTCACATAGCATTTCCCGTCATGAGGATTGTATTTAAGATGGCGGCGGACCTCCTCGCGCGGTAAAACCTGTGAAGGCGTGCTCACAAGGCGGAATTTTCTAATAAAAAATGCCTCTTCAGTAATTATTTTTCGGCCATCCAATTGTCTAACGGCTTTGACCCAATCGGTTATTCGTTCTGCTGGAATAGGTTCACCATTGTCAAATCTATATTTTATTTTTTGTTTTGAATTCAAGTAATACCAATAACCAAGCGTGATGATTTGCCTCCCGCACGGTAATGTATAGGGTTGTTTCACTCGCGCATGCCCATTGTTTTGTGGGTAGAATGATTCGGGTACGAATTTCTCCTTTAAGGGAATGGCCCTCGGCATCAAATCCAAATAGACCCATTTGCGGCGATAAACAGAAGAGAATGTTGGGGTTGATGCATTTTTGACTGTATTCTCTGGAGGAGAGTTGTCTGGCGCCTTTCGTTTCCGAGGGGGACCGCTCTCTTGTGATTCTAAATGCCCAACTAAAGGTAGAGTTAGTCCAGCCATTGCATCTCCATGAGACTGCAAGGTAGAAGCATCCTCTGGGAAAGTAAATGCAGGATTAGAGGGTTCTATTAAAAAACCTTCTCTTTGAAAAGCATCAAACAATTCCTGAGGTAAATCAAATAACAGATTTTCTGTTTCAGACTCAATTTTAGGTTGCTGGGTGTTTGTACTTCCTGCGCCTTTTATTCCAAACATGCTTTCTCCTATGAAGATGCCTGACACACAATAATTCATCCTGCTACTGGGTTCAAATGTTTTAACGGAAAGCTGACAATAAATTTTTACAAAAAGTACAATAATTATTCTTTAATGCAGGGGAATGTATTATTATTTATCTATAAACACAGCATTAAGTGCATTTATTATGAAAAAATCCCAGTCGTTAAACCCTTCACTCTCTTCAGATGAGGAACAAAAACGCATTAAACAATCGGATTCTGAATCCAGCGATAACGCTTGGGAAAATTTAACCGATTCAAGCCGTTCAAATGCTGGCGAAAGTTCGCAGTATTCGACTGAGGAAGAGAAAACAACGGTCTACGTTAATCATATTATTGAAGATGAAAGCGCAAGCTTGGAGATAACCAAGTGCATTCCAGCCACAACCTCTTTGGCAGGCAAGTCTCTTGAACAAAAAGTTCCAGATACACCATCCAAGAGAAAAGCAGAAGAGGAGGTGGAGGGGACAGCCACTAAGAAAAAATCAAAGGAACCATCGTATTCAAGCTTTTTTAATTTGCAAAAACAAGACGAGCCAAAAGATGATGACCAAGATTCGAGCTTAACTCCCTAGAGCTGTTCTTGCTGTAAAAAACCATTTGTACAAGTATTGCAATTAATTTCATTAAAATTGCCCACGTCAAAGTTCGCAAAAGTTGAATTAATCGGTATATAATGTTTGCGTTTTTTTAAACGTTTTACGGGGATGTGAATGATTCAAGAGACATTGGCGGCAGCGACTATTATTGCTCATGAGCTTAAAGTCCAAGTTTCGCAAGTTGAAACGGCTATTCGTTTACTGGATGAAGGAGCAACCGTTCCCTTTATTGCGCGTTACCGTAAAGAAGCCACCGGTGGACTGGATGACAGTCAATTGCGGCATTTGGCAGAACGCTTGCTATACATCCGTGAATTGAGTGAGCGTCGAAATGTGATTTTGCAATCCATTCGCGATCAGGACAAACTGACGCCTGAACTTGAAAAAGCCATTCTTGCTGCAGATACCAAAACTCGTCTTGAAGATTTGTATTTGCCTTATCGCCCGAAACGCCGAACGAAAGCTCAAATAGCAAAAGAGGCCGGTTTGGAGCCACTTGCTTTGGCTTTGTGGCAAGATCCCAATTTACTACCAGAAAGCTACGCTGCAGATTTTATTAATGTTGAAGCGGGTATTGAAGACAGTAAAGCTGCTCTTGAAGGAGCTCGGCAAATTCTTATGGAGAAATTTGCTGAAGACGCAGAGCTGCTCAATGAGCTCCGTGAATACCTATGGCAACATGCAGTTTTAACATCAACCGTGGCTTCGGATAAGAAAGCAGCAGGTAGCAAATTTGCTGATTATTTTGAGTATGCTGAGCCGATTAAAAAAATTCCTTCTCATCGGGCCTTAGCCTTGTTCCGCGGACGCCGCGAAAGCATTCTGCAGCTCAGTCTCAGTTTGCCCAATGAACCAGAGTACGGTGAGCGACGTACAGCCGCCTATTTTAACATCAGCGATGGCAAACGTTCTGCAGATACCTGGTTATTGGAAACGGTTCGCCTCACCTGGAAGATTAAATTATTCACAAAATTGGAGTTGGAATTATTTTCTCGCTTGCGCGAAATGGCTGATGAAGAAGCCATTCACGTCTTTGCGCGCAATTTGCGTGATCTTCTCTTGGCAGCCCCAGCTGGGCATCAAGTGACTATTGGCCTTGATCCAGGAATCCGTACGGGTGTGAAAGTCGTGGTGATAGATGGGACTGGTAAACTGCTTGACTACACCACTGTTTTTCCATTCGCCCCGCAAAATGAATGGCACCAGGCAATTGCCGAATTGGCTAAATTTACAGCCAAATATGGGGCGAGCCTTATTAGTATTGGCAACGGTACCGGTTCTCGCGAAACGGAGAGATTGGTCGCGGATATGATGAAAATGTATCCCGATCTAAAAGTGAACAAAATTGTCGTGAATGAAGCAGGTGCTTCCGTGTATTCCGCTTCTGAATTGGCTGCCAATGAGTTTCCAGATTTGGATGTTTCTTTGCGCGGGGCGGTATCAATTGCCAGACGGCTGCAAGATCCTTTGGCTGAATTGGTCAAAATTGAACCTAAATCCATTGGGGTTGGACAATACCAGCATGATGTGAATCAAGCTCGCCTTGCACGCTCTTTGGATGGGGTTGTTGAAGATTGCGTGAATGCTGTGGGAGTCGATGTCAATACGGCATCAGTGCCTTTATTGACCCGAGTTTCTGGCCTTAATGAGGCCTTAGCGCGTAATCTCGTCCAGTACCGCGATGAACATGGTGCCTTCAAAAACCGTGAGCAGCTTAAAAATGTGGCGCGCATGGGGGAGAAATCGTTTGAACAAGCCGCTGGTTTCTTGCGGATTATGAACGGTGATAATCCCTTGGATGCTTCTTGTGTACACCCCGAGGCTTATCCTTTAGTTGAAAGAATTTTAACTGAGAAAAACGTTGAAATTGGCCAAGTAATCGGCAATCGCGAACTGTTGCAAAGCATTAATGCCGAGCATTATACAGATGGTCATTATGGGTTACCCACTATTCGCGATATTCTCAAAGAATTGGAAAAACCAGGCCGTGATCCACGCCCCGAATTCAAAACGGCTAATTTCAAAGAAGGGGTCGAAGACATAAAGGATTTGGAAGAAGGCATGATTCTGGAAGGGGTTGTGTCTAATGTCACCAACTTCGGAGCCTTTGTTGATATTGGTGTGCACCAGGATGGTTTGGTTCATATCTCTGCAATGACTGATCGCTTCATTAGCGACCCTCATTCTGTGGTGAAAGCAGGTGATATTATCAAGGTAAAAGTCATCGAGGTGGATAAAGAGCGTCGTCGAATTGGTCTCAGCATGAAGCTGAATGAAGAGAAAATGTCTACTGCAGCGAAAAAAGTATCCAAGCCGCAGCAGGTGGTAAATAAAAAAAGCCAGACTCCAAAAAAAGTGGCAGCAGTTAAAGCGGGTGCTAAGAAAGCAGAACCTAAGAAAACGGTTTTCAATACAGCCATGGCGGATGCATTGGCCAAATTAAAGCGCAGTTCCTAAGCTTATGAGCAGACCACGTGGAGAAATAACAATCCAAACCCTGGCCATGCCAGCAGACACCAACGCCAACGGCGATATTTTTGGCGGTTGGTTGGTGTCACAAATGGATCTGGCGGCCGGTGTTTTAGCCAAAAAAATTGCCCATGGCCGCGTTGTAACCGTGGCTATTCATAGCATGACTTTTCTAAAGCCCGTTCATGTTGGCGATATTGTTAGTTGCCACGTTGAGTTAATGAAAACAGGTAACACCTCTATGACCATCGCGGTTGAAGTATGGGCTGAGCCGGCTACTACAGGTGGACAATTCAAAGTCACTGAAGGAACTTTTGTGTTTGTCGCCGTTGATGAAGAAGGAAATCCCAGAAAGGTTCCCAACAATAATGACAGCAGACTTTGATAATTTAAAAATATGGATAAGGGACATGGCTGCGCTTATCGATCAAAATGCAGACCCTGATCCACAGCATTATACTCCCTTCCTGCAAGATCCAAATCTAGCCCTTGCAATAGTTAAACTCATTGAAACGCTTGAAGATGATGAGGTGGATAGCGAAAGGGCTTTTTATTCAGCTTGCGTGTTTGCCCTCGATATCTGCGTTGCTCAACTACAGGCTGCAGCAGAGACAGGCAATAAAACGGCAGGGAGAACGATTAATCAATTAATGCTTAGGATTGCCGAGGCAATCAATAAAGGCAAGCAGTCCTTAAGCTTTTGGTTGCCTATCTTAAACGCTTTTTATGAGGTACATGTCGAATTGTCTTCAGAGTTGCAAGATGCTTACCTCAATTTGGCAGGGCAGGAAGGAGAACTAACCGCCGAAGAAGAGCTTGATCACCTGAATGCCATCCGAGAAATGATTAACGATTTATCCGACTTATCTGAGTTCGACATTGCTGAAAATTTTTTCGCACAAAGCTATGCCATGCCTGCGGATTTTTTTGCCGATTTAATTTTGGATTTGTACAGCATAGAAGAGGGACAGGACATTGCAATTTTAACTTTACTGCATCCCAAAAAAGAAGTTCGCGATGTGGTGATGGCGGTTTTCGATCAATTATTTAAAACCGTGACGATAAGTTCCATCTCACTATCACGTTTGCAAGCAATTAAAAATTGGTATCCTTCAATTTATCATGATCAATTTGATTATTGGATAAAAATGCAGAGAATGAGGGGGGTAGTATTTAATGCTGATGAATTTACGCCTAAAATTCGCATTCAAGCCAGTGAGGTTGATGGCAGTGGCGCTCAAGGTGTTTTTATCCATGTAAAAAAGAATCGGAAACATCATTTATGCGGTTTGTTGTTTAAACAAGATTTCGGAATTAAAGACGCATGGGTTACTGCTGAAATTCCAGCAGGCGAAGTTCCCAAATATTATTCCGAAGCTTTTGATTCGAGCGTTACTTTACGAGAGGTCGAACCCAGTTATCTTAAAATGATAACCAGCCATTTTCTGGCTATCATGATCGCCCAAGGGGGCATGCCCGATTTGCATTTGCTTGAACTGCAAGAATTACTAAACTGGCATTTTCTTCCGCAGCTTATGGATATTCCCCATCTAATTGAGCATCTTAGCATTCAAATTAGCCCGTTTACTCCCGAGGCCATGGACAAATCTTTTCAACGTTCCAAATTCTGGCCAAAAAACAAGCGTTTTACCGAATCTTGGTTCGTCGAGAATCCACATATTGATAAATTAGTAAACCGCTGCTGCACCATTGTTGATGGTGTGAAAGCCTGTGCCATGGAGGAGGCAATCGATGCAGTCTTTAATCAGGAATTCGAAAAACAAAGGGAAAAATGGTTGTTTCATTTCCTATGGATTGCACTATGGGTAAAATCCAAAGCAACCCGAAGGGAAAAAATTTGGCAAGACAGTCTTTTTATTGCTTATGCCATTCATTCAGGGCGGCCTTTACGCGATATACCTATCATGAATGAAATTTGCTATCAAACAGTAATCAATAGCATTGAAACCATGAATGAAAGAAGGACTTATTTGAATAAAGAATGAGCTCCTGCAGGTTCCTTGCAATGCTGACAAAGACACTGTGGATAATTTTGTTTATAAAAATAATTTCTGCAAAAAAATAAGTCATGTACACCATTAACTTATTGAAATTAATAAAGAACTTTAAGTAAAAAGATAGAATGAATAATCCACAGAAACTGTGGATAAACTTGTGAATTTTAACTTGAATTGTAGAAAAAACCGAACCTTAGCTTACTGTTCTCCTTTCCGCCATTGACTTACATCAGGGACAATCCATTGCTTTCTATTCGCCACTTGGATAATCTTGCACCTTTTTCCAATGCTTGGATTTATGTCGGATCATATAGCTTCTTTTTTTCTTTTATTTAGTCACGCATTAATCATTATTCCTGTTCTTTGCATCGGCTATATATGGTTAAACCGGGAGTTATTTTTTAAACTCATTCACCTGGTATTGCTGACCATCCTGCTCAATATCGCTTTGAAGGTAAGCTTCCAAGTTCCTCTGCCTGCTTCTTTGGGTAAACATTGGTTTGCCTTTCCCAGCGGTCATATGCAATTGGCGACAGCCCTTTATGGCTGGTTTATTTATCAATGTTCAAATGTGTTTTTACGTGCATTGCTGCTGTTTTTGTTAAGCGGCATAGGTTTTAGTCTGGTTTATTGTGGCTATCATGGTCCTCAAGATGTAATAGGTGCCCTAATATTTTCCACCTTACTCCTTTGTTCATTTCAATTCCTGACCTTTCGCTATCCACAGCATTGGCATGGGGTTGTACTGACTGTGGGATTGTTATTGCTGCTATACAGCCAGTGGATGTGGCCTCTTCCGGCTCATGCCTGGATGGCTTTTTATTCTTTATTAGGCCTGAATTTGGCAGAGTTACTATTTAATGTCACTTACTTAAAAAGTTCGACAAAGAAAAAAATAATAGCTTCTGGGCTAATCCTCATTGTGGCTTGTCTACTACAAGCGGTTTTTCGTTTGACTGTTATCAAACAGGGGCCCATTTACTTACAGCAGAGCCAATGGTTATTTTTAGCATTTGCTTTTCCTTTGGTCTGCTGGCAAAGACGCTCATCGCGTCCCTTGCCCCATGCAGACAGAGATCAGTACACTATGTGAATACATGACTTTTAAATGGAATTAAATAACCTTAATTTTAGATTGAGAAAAATAATTACTGACCGGTTTCAAATTGTCAGGCAGTGGTTCTGGTTTCTTGATGGGTTCACTTTCATTTGGATGCCCAGGTTCAGTTTCCGGCCGTTCAATCGGTTCTGGCTCGGGTCTATCAGCGGGTAGAGGTTCACTGGGTTCTGGTAGTGATGGCTCTTCCATAGGGGGGGTGGGGATTTCCTGATTTTGTTGCAGTTGTTGATGGAGCATTCCTACTAATTGAAACAGCGCAATTTTAATTTCTACTAACTCCTCGGCGATACGGTTTAACTCAAAACTTGCTTGTACGGTTTCTTTTGAGACTTCCATTTCTAACTCCAAGTACCTTAAACGATACAGTTATTGTTTAGATAGGAAAGTAAAATTGTCCTCCCTAAAAAATAAATACTTTCCAATTGATAAAGTATTGAAAAAAATTAAACACTCACTTTAAACTTAACACAGTCAAGCGGCTTGTCAATTGGGTATGTCTTCGTATTTACAACAAGTAGTTAAGGCTAACCCTGCCTCATTTTTTTACGAAAGAAATTTTTCCGGTACCTTCCAGGTAAGCAAAGGCTATTTCTCTTGGATCATCACTGTGAATGGTACTTCGCATGGATGAGAACAGATCCGCTTCTGTAATGTGATATTTTCTCAATTGATGAAACAAAATTTTGCCATCTTTAATAATCAGATGGGATTCTCCTTTAAAGAAACATTCAATATTCTTAAAATAGAAAGTAGCCACCGCGATAAGCCGATGAAAAACAACAAGGCTGACTGTGGCTACAGCGCTGCTTAAAAGAGTGGCGGAACCATTGATCCCACGGCTAATGACGGAACCTAGGATAACCAACAACAAATAATCAAAGCCTGTGCTTAAGTTGAAACGGCGATTACCATAACGTATTAAAATGACACTTAGGGCGAACAACAGTAAGGAGCGAAGCATCACATACAAAATCCCAGGATTGGAATTAACATTTATCAGAAAATCCATTTTAAATACCGGCGTAAATAGTTGATTGTAAACAGGCCTAAGGTCAAGGAGCAAGGTTATCTTTGCAACAGTAGCTTCCCATTTCTAACGCACTCCTGGTTTATGACGCCTTAGGAGGTAAAATTCTTCTTCATTCCTAGTCTTGCTAATCATTAATTTAACAAAATTCATCTAGTCTAGGAGAATCTTCCCGATTTTATTCACTTAAAAAGTCACTACAGAATTATAATAATAGTGGATGAAGCCTCTAGAATTTCTAAAGCAAAAATAAAAAGCCACGTCCCCATGGAATCGTCTGCAAGAAATAGTGACTTGAGAAATTTTGCTAAAGTCCTATATGCATTTTTTATCCCAGGTATTTAATAAAAAACTCTGTCAGGATGATGCAGGTTCTTTATTAAAAATTGAAAGTGCAACTGCTGCGCCACCCAAGGCAATGGCTAAACAATATGACCTTGGACTGGTAGCCAGTCCATCGGTTTGGGGACAAATCTTTAAACATTTAAAAACTAATGAAATTGCAATGACAGTGGCTAGCCCAACTCATACTATTGCGACTCCCGTGGTGAATGGCGAGTTTAGAGTTTATGATCCCAGTCAAGGTAAAATCTATATTGCTAGCAACGAATCGCTCCTCGCTAAAAAAATATTGCCGCAGATTTTTTCTCAAAATAATGATGAGCTCCTTCCCCTTACCGTCAATGTATTTAGCCATCCTGATAAAATCAACCAGGTTCTCACCAAAACAATAATAATTTTGACTCTTTAGCAATGGCTGCTATGCAAAACTATGAAGAGTAACTTCGTTTGCTATTCAATTGGGGAGCCAGGAACCCAGAGGTGGTCTTAAATTAGCTGCAAGGGATAATCGTCTAAATCACTGGAAGTGCTTTTAGAAGAAGGGCATCGAAGGCTATTAAAAACTCTAAACAAATTTACCTGAAAACCTGTCTGATTTCATGGGAATCAGGTCGGCATGAAGCATTGAAGGGCTTATGAAAGACACAGAAATTGAGAATATTTTTTTGTCTTATCTAAGCGACACTAACAATAATTATTACCACTGAAATGGGTTGCTCAATCTGGTGGAATTGCTTGTTTTGAGCCACTGATTAATTATTATAAACATCAGGGAATTGATCTTGCCAATTAGATGGAATTGAAGAAATAATTGGCCATAACTGCAATCGACAGTTAATTTTGATCGCTTATCGATACTCCTAACAATTTATGGTTTTGAATTCCTGCCATGGTTATGCCACTTCAGCAATTAGACTTTGCCATTTAAAACGAGCAATTTGCAATTAAATTATTCACCAGGCCATCAAAGCCGTCATTAATGACCTGGTGGTATTCTAGACAGTTGTCGCTAAAAATTGCGGACACATCGAATGGATTGTGGGTTACTGGTTTTAATCGACTGGCCTTGGGTAGAGCCAACTGCGAAATTTTGTGTCCAGGCATAGAGGTTTGGGTTTACACTGGTATCTTCGCTGGAACTGAAAAAAGTGCCCACACCAAATCCACCAATATTGCCGTTTACCCTTAAGTTTGAATATATATTCTGAAGTAAAGGGCTACCTGAGCTACCACAACCACTGCCAAAACTTTGCCCATCATATCCCATCTGACAAATGGCCGGTAAATACCAGTCGGTAAAGCCCTGGGTTGTTTTATTGATGCATGCCTGGGCGGCTGGGAATTGTCCTACCGGTGTTGCCAGGGCGGCGGTGTTGGAAGCGCCATTGGTATTGCTGTTTACGCCGGTGATGCTGAAAACGGTTGACCATGAGAGGCTGCCTTCATTGGTCGTAGCCGCAACCTGGCCCCCGATACTGCCCGTGTTTGCTGTTGCATCGTTAACGGCAAACAAGAATCCCCCCTGATAAACGCAGCCGTAACCTAAGACAACGACGTTGGTCGACACAGCTGTGGCATTAGCCGCTGAAACCTGCACTACCCCTGCTACGGGGGCGGTGCCATTGGTGCAAGGGGTAGTGCCATTGGAAGTGGCCGTATTGCCGGGGGTAATGGTAATGGTGCAAGAACTCCCACTTCCCAGGGTGCTTCCACAATTGGTAGAACTTGTGGTGCCACTCGGCCAGGTGGGTGGGGTGACCGTCAAACCGGTCGCTGTGGTGCTTCCGGCGTTGGTAATGGTGATGATCCGCGGGTTGCCGGTTAACGCGGGGTTAAAAGCGGTATTATTTACTGACAGTGCCAAATCTGTAAGGCTGGTGGTTAAGGTGGTGGAGTCAATACAGGTTACCGCAACGTTTGTAACATTCCCACTTCCAATGGTTCCACTGCCATTGCTTACATTACAGACTTGCCCTGCGGGTTGGGTGAGTACTGTTACATTGTAAGGGGAGCCTTGAGCTAAAGGAGTAGAAAAGGTAAATGGGCCATTGCTGCTGATGCTCTCGTCATCGGCATTGTTGTTTTGCAAAACTACTGTCCCGGTTAAGCCGGATACGGTTCCACCCACAGTATATGTGTTTGCAGCACAGGTAACCAAGACATTGGTGACGTTGCCTGCACCAACCGTTCCGCTAGCATTGGTGACTGTACAGTGCTGGGCCGCAGGTTGAGACAGTACAGTCACATTATAAGTCGACCCTTGAGGCAAAGGGGTGGAGAAGGTAAAAGGCCCGTTGCTGCTGATGCTGTTGTTATCTCCGTTGTTATTCTGCAAAACTACCGTTCCAGTTAAGCCGGATACGGTGCCACCAATTGTAAACGTATTGGTAGTACAGCTAACCTGGACATTGCTGACATTGCTTGCACCAACCGTTCCGCTTGCATTGGTCACAGTACAGTGTTGGGTCGCGGGTTGGGAAAGTACGGTCACATTATAAGTGGAACCCTGTGCTAGCGGAGTGGGAAAGGTAAAGGAGCCATTGCTAGTAATGGCTAGGTCATCCGTGCCATTATTTTGCAATACGACAGTACCTGACAAGCCAGACACGGTTCCACCTATGGTGCGTCTGTTGGTCGAGCAAGTAACTACTATATTGGTGATACTGGCATCAGTAATGACACCACTGCCATTGGTTACCGTACAGGTTTGTGTCCCTGGTTGGCTTAAAATGGTGACGGCATAATGACTGCCGCTTTGGAAGCTCTCCGGAAAGACAAAGCTGCCATCGGCAGTCATTGTTATTGTTTCAGCCCCATTATTTTGCAACACCAGAGTCCCTTGCAGGCCAAAGACGGAACCCCCTACAGTATATTGGGCATCTCCTTTAATAATTTGGAGACTGCTAGCGGGGCTGGGTTGATAGCATTGGGAAATACTGCCTACCTGACATACAACAGGCCCGCCGCTAATGTTTCCGGGCAAAGCACTTCCTGTAATAGTTAAATTCAGGATGCAGGATTGGTGCCCTGCCAAGATAAAGGGGTTGGGGCAATTGCCTGCTGTGGTCACCTGAGTAATACCGGGGATGGCCCTCATTGCCAGGGTGTGTGCTTTGCTGGATTGGTTGGTAACCGTATACTTAACAGACGCAGTACCTGTCACCGGGACTGTCAGCGAGGTCGCCGTTAAAGCCGTGAATGTCCATAGAGGGCTTCCTGCATGGGCTATTGTTATAGCGAGGCTGCTTAACATTAAAAGGATAATCTTATTAATAAAAGAGCTTAACTTCATCATGGTGTCCTTACACAGAGATAGTGAGAGTAATAACGTGCCGGGCACTGAGGCAAACATTGCTCAAAGCCAGGCGACACTAAATACAAAGCTGAATTTGTTTATAATGGTTTGATTCTGATAGATTATTCTAACTATTTTTTACATCAAGGGATATAGAAGTATTGGAGAGTAATTTTTGAATTGGCTGGGTAGCTTTAACGAACACTATCCAAGTGCATGGAGAGTTTATTAAAAAAGTTAGCCTGGCAAGCATTGATGATTCGTGTGGTTGCTGAGAAATTTAATTGGCTTCCATTCCCTTTAAAAGGTTAACCAATGAAAATCAATATTTCTCCTGTATGCTCTGAGGGGGCAACGCTTATCAAGAGCGTTTGGTTTTCTTAGTCGTGGTTTTAGTGCCTGTTTTGGCACTGGTTTTCTCGGCTGAGCCCTTTGATGATTTTTTCTTGAGGCTCTTTTTTAATAGACTCATAAAATCCACCACATCATCGGATTTTCTGGCCATTTCTTCACTTTCTTTCGTTTCAACTTGCCGCGTACTGGTTTTATTTTCAATCCATTTCATCAGGGCTTCACGGTATTCATCATGGTATTTTTCCGGTTTCCATTCACCGCTCATATCATCCACCAGGGCGACCGCCATGTCTATCTCCCGAGGGCTGATGCGATATTCCTTTAAGTGTTTATCGGGCAAATCAAATTCATCAGGTTTCTTAATTTCCTGATAATAACGAAGCAAGTTAAGAACCAATCCATCTTCATAAGGCATGATAATAGCCAGGTATTGTTTGGTTCGGAGAACGACCTTGGCTACTCCAACTTTCTTGGTTTTCTTTAATGCCTCTCTCAGGAGCACGTAAGCTTTTTGATTGGCACTATCAGGAATAGCATAATAAGGTTTTTCAAAATAAATGGAGTCCACATCTTTGATGTCGACAAATTCTTCAATGTCGATGGTTTTAAATGCTTCAGGTGCAGCCCGTTCAAAGTCTTCATCTTTTAAAATGACGTAATTATTTTTCTTAAATTCATAAGCTTTAACTACATCATCCCAAGGCACTTCCTTTCCCTCCGTGTTTACCCGTTCATAATGAATGCGCGATTTATCACGAGAGTCCAGCAAATGAAAACGAAGCTCATTTTTTTTCTCAACGGTGTGTAAATTAATTGGGATTGCCACGAGGCCAAATGAAATAAAACCCTTCCAAACTGGTCTTGCCATAACCTGTCCTTATTTAATTTCCGCAACACTTACTTATATTGATTATAGGAAATGAATTGTTTTTTGAATAAAGAGGCACTTTGATAAATAGTGAACCTAAGGAAATCCTTCCCATAATCTTGCCAAGTTTTGCGCAATTAGGCATTTTCAACTATGATTAAAAATAAGCCATACTAGGGATTAACCATGGAAAAACACTGCTTTTTAGAATTAATTGGCAGTAGCTATGGCTTGCAATTGAGGCAGGAGGATTAAGCTTAAAAATAAGTTCTGGTTAATCTTTCTACTACACTGTTGGTTTTGCTAAGCCATGCTTATCAAAGTCTAAAAGCTAAAGCTACACTCAGTCTCAATTGAACCTTTAAACATGAATACAGGAATATAACTATGGACAGAGTATTTTCCTTAAAAACGATGGCTATTTTACTGTGCAGCAGTCTGAGTTTTGGAGCCTATGCTGCTTACACCAATAATGGTTCCAGTTCCACATTAACGGTCCAGCCTAACCCATCTCCCCCGACACAAAATCAAAATGCTGCCCAACCTGGTTTGAATCAGAATGTTTCCAGTCCCTCTAGCGTTGGGCCTGGTGCCATTCAATTAACGGATACCGCCTTGCAATCTTCAGTGCAAGCTGCACTGGGAGCTTACAAAGATAAAGTGAAAGTGAGCGTAAAAAACTCCGTTGTTTATTTAAGTGGGCAGTTAAATTCTGATACTGATTATGAAAAAATTGTGGCTTTAACACAATCCACGCCGGGTGTGGGGAACATCAATGTGGATAACTTAACTGTAAAAGGGAGCTCACAACCATTAACAGATAGCTTTTTAACCGCACGAGTAAAAGGTACATTAATTAAGGCTAATTTAATGGGCAAGGATTTACCTGCTTGGTCCATAGGAGTAGAAACAAAAAACGGTCAAGTTTATTTATCTGGCCAAGTTGTCTCCGAACAAGAAAAACAAGCCATTATTAATGTGGTGAAATCCGTACCGGGTGTAGTTCAGGTTCAAGATCGCATGGAAGTGAGCGGAACAAGTACTACCAATACAACTTCAGCCGATTACTAAAGGAGGTTGCTATGCCTAGTCAAATTGTAAATGCCGATGATGTTGTCGGTGTAAAAGTGCAAAATTTGCAAGGTGAGGATTTGGGCAAAGTTGAAGCCCTGATGTTAGATAAGTATGAGGGTTTTGTGTCCTATGTTGTATTGTCTTTTGGCGGCTTTTTAGGCATGGGGGATAAATTATTTGCAATGCCTTGGAGTATTTTTACTTACGACGATAAAAAAGATTGCTTCATTATTGCGGTGGATAAGGAAACTCTGAAAAATTCCCCGGGTTTTGACAAACATCACTGGCCCGATATGTCAAATCCAACTTGGGGAGCTTCCATTCACAAATATTACGGAGCGTTACCTAACCGTGCCAGACATTAGGAAGTGATTGTTATCAGTTAATAAATGGGGGGCACCCCCTGAAGGAGTCGCTATGCCTCATGGAAAACAGCAGCAACCACCGCAACATCAAGCCAAACAACCCGGCATTGAGGCCTTCATGCACCCAAAGCCGGAATACATCTCTCCTCAGTATAAAGGAAGCGACAAGTTGCTTGGCAAAAAAGCGCTCATCACTGGAGGTGATAGTGGAATAGGACGAGCAGTAGCCTGTGCATTTGCACTGGAAGGGGCTGATGTCGTCATCCAGTATTTAAATACAGAACAGCAGGATGCAGAAGAAACAAAAGAATTCATCGAAAATGCAGGTAGAAAGTGTTGGTTGTTGCCATCGCCGCTGGACAGTTATGAAGTTTGTGAACAACTCGTAAAAAGAGCCCTGGAGGCTTGCTCACATATTAACATTTTAGTTAATAATGCTGCTGAACAACATCCTAAGGGTAGCGTGGATGAAATCAGTCCTGAACAATTAGAGCAAACCTTTAGAACCAACTTTTTTGCTTATTTCTATATGGTTAAGTCTTTATTGCCTCATATGGAAAAAGGCGACGTCATTATCAATACCACTTCGGTGACGGCTTACAAAGGCAGTGAGCATTTAATTGATTATTCAGCGACCAAAGGGGCTATCCTCGCCTTTACGCGTTCCCTTTCGCAAAATCTAATTTCGAAAGGAATACGAGTAAATGGCGTTGCTCCAGGACCCATCTGGACCCCCTTGATTCCGGCAAGTTTTACCGCTGATGAAGTGGAGGAATTTGGCTCTCAGGTACCAATGAGCCGGGCAGGACAGCCCTCTGAGGTGGCACCTTCCTATGTATTTCTTGCTTCAGCAGACTCATCTTATATGACGGGACAGGTTCTCCATCCGAATGGAGGAGTAATTGTAAACAGTTAATGGATTTGAAAGGAGGAATTATGGCACAGGGTGATAAATCCAAATACACGGATAAACAAAAACGTAAAGCTCATCACATTGAAGAACATTATCGAGACAAAGGCGTCTCTAAACAAGAAGCCGAAAAACGGGCTTGGGCTACCGTAAATGAACAGGACAAAGGTGGAAAAAAATCCTAATGTCTAATTCTTTGAGAGGAATTTCTACATTAAAAGAAATTCCTCTCAGATTTTTCATTGTTATTAATGAAATCCACCGACAGTGGAAAATGATCTGAATCTCCACCATAAATAACCTGACTTTGAATGGGCGTTAAGGAAGGAGAGGAAAAGATTCTGTCCAGACGTTCTTTAATGGATAAGACTGCGATTCGCCAGCGCCAAGTGTAACCTCTAAATTGAGTGGCTTTAAGCGCATCAATGTAATTGCTTGCGCGCAAATCTTTAACAGCATGACCTCGATCCCCTTCATTAAAATCTCCAGCAATAATTGTGGGATAGTCTGAATTTAATTTGCTTTTCAAGTAATAAATTTCCCTTAATCTTATTGGGGCTGAAGTAAATAGGGCATGAAAGAATAAGCCCATGCTGGTTTCATTCTTCAATGGCGGTGTTAAGTGAAGATTGACAAATTGTACGGGCCCCAGAATGGTTTCCGCCTTAAAAATCCAAAGGGGATGCCATCCAATCTGAGGGTGTCCATATTCAAGGGTTTCACAGGGAAATTTTGACAGGATGGCCAAGCCACCTGCATTATCATGATGGCGAAAGTAACGATGGGGATATCTTTTCATAAAGTTTTTTTCAAGAATTTCCTGCCAAAATGGAGTGGTTTCTTGCAAGAGAATTACGTCAGCATGGGTCGCCTTTAACGCTTCCATGCTGGCGAGCGGAGCTGTAAGCTTCCAGGAGCCTTTCCCCCAGTTGATATTATAAGTAGTTATCCTTACAGTCTTTGGCATGATTATTTAGCATCTACCTAAAGATGATTCTCCCTGACTCTTTCCTTTAAATATAGACTAGGACTTATGGCCATTGCTTAAGGCTCAGTTGACTGGCTAGTCAGTATTTTTTTTTAAAGCTATACTGGCCTTTTCTAAAGCCTCATTTTCAGGAAGAAAATGCAAAATGATCAGCGGCGTTTATTAATTCTTTCCAGCCTTGGCGGGGTTTTAGAATTTTACGATTTCATTATTTTTGCTATTTTTGCGGGCTATATTTCTCATGCCTTTTTTCCATTAAGCAATCGCTTGTCTGGTTTAATGGTTGCATTTGCTACATTTGCTATCGGCTATTTGGTGCGTCCGCTTGGTGGAATTGTTTTTGGCCATTTCGGTGATCGCATCGGACGAAAAAAAACCTTTACTATTTCCATTCTGATGATGGCGGTGGCCACTTTAGGTATTGGTATTTTCCCAGATTACGAACATATTGGAATGGCAGCACCGATAGCAGTAATTCTTCTAAGAATTCTCCAAGGTTTTTCCATCGGTGGGGAAATACCTGGTGCCATTACTTACGTCAGTGAAGCTTTGGCAGAGCAAAAGGGATTGGGTTGCGGGATAATTTTTTTTGCACTCACTATGGGTATTGTGTTGGGTTCTTTGGTCAATGCCTTAATGAATAGCTTTCTTTCTGATTCTCAGATGCAGGCTTTCGGTTGGCGCGTTCCTTTTGTCTTAGGCGGTATTTTTGGCTTGTTTAGTTATTTATTGCGTCGTGGTTTGCACGAATCAACAGCATTTCTGACCATCGAACGCTCCATTGAACGATACCCCATTATTGAAGTGTTCAGGCAGAAATTGTTTGCAGTAATGGCCGGCATTTTTATTACGGCCCTATGTGCAGTTATAGTAACTTCTTTATTTCTTTTTACCCCAGCCTATTTTAATGAAGTACTGCATTTGCCAGCAAATGCCTATATATGGCAAAAGACCTTGGCAATTGGTGCTGGTTCGTTTCTGAGCATTTTCTTTGGTTATGTAAGCGATGTATTTAGTCCAAGAAGATTGCTGTTGATTTTAATAGGCTTAACCGCCGCTTTGGCCTATCCAATTTTTCTTATTTATGTCCATTATAAAGAGTTATATTATCTTGCGATGATGGCTAGCTCCTTGTTGCTTGGTTTTTCCGCAGGTGTCATTCCGCGAGTACTCAGCGAATTATTTCCAACGCAATTACGCTATTCAGGCATTGCCTTAAGTTATAACCTTGGATTTGCTTTTTTTGGCGGACTAACCCCTTTTATATCTCTTAGTCTAATTTACTACAGCGGGTGGTTAGCGAGCCCTTCTATTTATCTGCTGATTGTTTCAGCATTGGCTATCTTGTCGTTTTTTTTCATTCCGGTTCAGCACAGCAGCCATTTGCAATCAGAAAAGAAATTCGAAGCTCAAAGATCTATGGGTTCTTAATTGGATAGGTACCCCCCACATTTTATTGCTATAGTTTTAACATTTCCCTGTAAAAACGGAGTTCTTAATGTGTCGTTTTGTCGCTTATTTGGGCCATGAAGCGTTGTTGGCTGATGTACTGGTAAAGCCGATTAATTCCATCGTCATGCAAAGCCTGCATGCCAGGGAATCCAGCATGCCTACGAATGGAGATGGTTTTGGTCTGGGCTGGTATAATCCATCCATTAGCTCAGAACCGGCGCTGTTTACATCGATTTCCCCTGCCTGGAATGACAGGAATCTTTTACAACTTACCGCCAAGATTAAATCACCCTGCTTTTTTGCACATGTACGTGCGGCTGGAGCGGGAGGAGTAACCAACTACAATTGCCATCCTTTTACACATGGCTCATGGATGCTCATGCATAATGGTGACATTGCTGATTTCATCCTGGTTAAGAGGCATCTAAGGCATTTATTGGATGATGATATTTATCATTGGATTCAGGGAGAGACGGATTCTGAACACCTTTTTGCTTTATTTCTGCAGTTGGCCAAAGGGAAAGATCTGAGTCAATTAAGTGTGGTAGCAGACGTCTTGGAAGAAACCTTTGCCCAAGTGAACGAATTAGTAAAATATTTTGGTGCAAGTGATTCGTCATTTTTTAATATCTGTCTAACCGATGGCGAAAGGCTGGTTGCTAGCCGCTACACCACCCATAAAAAGATAAAACCGGAAAGTTTGCATTATTTCCTAGGCGATTGCTTCGTAACTTTTGGTCATCAATCGTCAGAAACAACCGATCAGATTCATCAATGTGTTTTGGTTGCTTCGGAAAAATTGACGGATTTTAAAACAGATTGGCAGGATGTTCCCGCGAATCATTTTTTATTGGTGGATAAAAATCATGGAATAAGTATACGACCGATAAAATGACCCAGAGACAGGTTGGATGAACCTGCCTTGGGTTAAACACGCTAACTAGGCACAACGTTTAACAGCAGTAAAATAACCAGGATAAGAACCAGCAGACCTACCCCTCCGGCCGGCCGATATCCCCATCCGCGGCTATAAGGCCAAGCTGGCGCAACTCCGACCAAAATTAAAATTAGAATCAATAGGATGACGAGACTCATTTGCATACTCCTTTGCAAGGTATTTACGTCATTTACAGTATAGCAAAGGTGAAATGTAATTATACAAAAGGTGATTTGCTATACTATGTTTAAACTGATGTTATTAACCCACTAAGGAAGGAGAATAGATAATGGAAATTCGCATCGGAGGCAACTCCCACACTAAAGAAAAAGCCAATGAATTGCTGCAAGAAGGTCGTGCTCGCGCTGAGCAATTGTATGAAGAGGGAAAACATCGATTAATGGATGCGGGTGAAAATATTAAGGAGTATTCCGAAGTAGTCTTTAAAAAAGTGCAAGAGAGACCCGTGGCTTCTACTTGTTTAATAGCTGGCGTAGGTTTAATTCTGCTCGCGGCTTTTTTGCGTCGTTAACCCTGAACCTTTCAAAGAGAAACTGAATAGCTCCTTTAAGCTATTCAGTTTTCCCTTATCTCTTTTTGCATCTCGTGAAATTCCTGCCACTCAAAATCAATGTAGTCTTCAAGCAATTTTTTAATTTCGTTTTTTGCCCCTTCTTTGGTGGGGTGTTCAGTGTGAAATTTTTGGGGGGCTGTTGATGTTTCTTTTTGTGTGGGTCGAATGGCATAGCCATCCGCTTTGTACAAATTCGAGTTTTCACTCGAGGGTTGAATGCTGTAGCAGATTTTAAAACCCTTATAGACATATTGAGTCATGTCACCTTCCTTGCAGGAGCCTGGTTAAATTAATTATCCTTTTCACGGAATAAAGTCCCTTGTTTATTACTATAGCTCATATAAAAATTTATTTTTGCAATCTTGTGAAACTTTACTTGATTTCAGTGGGAGGGACTCAGCACACAGCGTCCCACTCAATTTTCTCTTATTTTAAGAAAGAAATTTGAAAAAATCCTGGGTTTTTCCTATTCTTTTTACACTCATTCGCAAAAGCAATTATGGATTAATCACAACTTGATGAGGGAAATAAAATGATAAAAATTACTAGGGATGAATTTTTAACCTTAGCTTTAATACCTGACATTGCTGATGCGAAAGATATCGAATGGTTTAAGTCGAATAATGAGAACAAACTGGGGCTAATTATCCAACTTAATTCCAGCAATAGGTATGATTATTTGGTGTATGAGAAGGATCAGGCTGCTGAATACATTCTTTATCCCAATGAGCATGATTTCTCATCCATAGACTACGATAAGGTTTATCAGCATCTGGAGCAGGAATTGACTTCACCCATCAGAAATAATTAACTACTGAAAGTATTCTGCAGAAAGTGCTGGAAATCGGTTACATCAAGGGGCTTACAAAAATAATATCCCTGGACGCCGTTGCATTGACGATCCTTTAAAAAATCAATTTGTTCTTTTGATTCAACGCCTTCAGCCAATACATCAAGGTTTAAGTTTTTAGCTAAAGTGATGATGGCTTCGATGATTATTTCATCGACTTTACTCGAATGAATATGAGTAATGTAGGATGGATCAATCTTTAGGCGGTCAATGGGGAATAGTTTTAAATGGTTCAAGATCGTATACCCTGAACCGAAATTGTCCAAAGCCAGATTAACGCCCAATTGTTTTAAATCATTAAAAATGGACATGGCTTCTCTTCCTGTAAGCACAATGTTTTCGGTAATTTCAATTTCCAGGTCTTGGGGGTTTAAACCAGTTTCTGTCAGTATCCTTTCGACCACTGTCTTAAAATTGCGTTGCTTAAGCTGCTTGGTTGCCACATTGACAGCCACCCGTATCCTCGGAAAGCCTAATTCTTGCCAACGTTTATTTTGCCGACATGCTTCTCTTAAAACCCATTCACCAATTGGAATAATTAGGCCGGATTCTTCGGCAACGGGTATAAAGTCAATCGGCAAAATAATGCCTCTCTCGGGATGTTGCCATCGTATTAGCGCCTCAGCAGAAACCAATTTCCTTGTGGCTAAGTCAATTTGCGGTTGATAGCATAAGATGAATTCTTCATTTTCAATTGCTCGGTGTAATTCACTTTCAAGTGTCAGTTTGGCTAGGCTCTTTTGGCCAAGACTGTGTGTATAAAATTGAAATTGATTGCCGCCTTGCTCTTTGGCTCTGTACATGGCGATGTCGGCATTACGTAGTAATTCATCGATGCTCTCGCCATCTCGAGGATAGGTCGCAATGCCAATGCTGGCTGTAACTGTGATTTCATGGCCATTGATAATAAATGGGTCAGAAAAAACCTCGAGTAGTTTTTGAGCAATGTTTGCCGTGTGTGCTTCATCTTGTAACGAATCAAGAACAGCAATGAATTCATCTCCCCCCAATCTCGCGAGAATGTCTTCTTCACGCATCACGGCACGAAGACGCCGAACCACATCTTGCAGCAGTTTGTCACCCGCAATGTGGTTAAAACTATCATTGATAAGTTTAAATCTATCTAAATCAACAAATAAAACACAAAAATGATTTCCATGCCGTCTTGATTGAGAGAGAATTTGCGATAACCTCTCGGTGAGTAAAATACGGTTGGGCAGATCGGTTAAGGAATCATGCGTAGCCTGATATTGAAGTTGCTCTTCCAGCTGAGCCCGTTTAGTAATATCGCGAAAGCACCAGATTCGACCTGAGACTTTATCCTTCATTTTATAAGGTTGAGTGTAAATTTCGAGGATATGATTGTCTTTGCACTTTAAAGAGATTGTTTTGGTTTTGCTGTTCGATTTCGAAAGTTTTTCTGCTAAGGTCAAAAATATATCTGGTTGCGATATTTTCTGAGCAATATGATGGAGGAGATAATTGGCGTCTTTGCTTGAAATAACTTCATCGGGAATTTTAAATAATTTTCTCAAATTCTCATTAAAATCAATAACCTGATTCAGATTGTTCATCACTAGAATGCCATCGGCAGACGATTCCAACGTGCTTCTCGTTACTGATAATAATTCCTGCAGGGACTGGGTTCTTTCCTGTACTTTGTTTTCTAGTTGTTCCGTGTACTCGCGGGATTCTTGTAGCAATTGCCATTTATGGCAAAGTGCACAGCAAAGTTGCCTAACCGTAATGGGGTCAAACGGTTTTTTCAGAATGAGTAAATTGTCTCTTTGTCCCAGATAGCGGATGGTTTCTTCCCAAGTGTAATCAGAATAAGCCGTACAAAGCACAATTTGTATATTGGGATCGAGCTGCCAAATTTTTTTTGCTGTTTCAATTCCATCGATTCCGGGAGGCATGCGAATGTCCAAAAACGCTACTGCATAAGGCTCATTCTGCTTCAATGCCTGATCAACTTTAACAACGGCTTCATATCCCTGCATGGCACTATCAAGTTTAAAATGAGGGAAGCCTGAACTGTTGCCGGGTTCATCGAACAACTGGCTGTCCAAGCTGTTTAATCTCAGATGCTCAATTGATTCCTTGGGACCTAATATTTTTTTAAAATCCGCATGGATAGCAGGATTATCATCAATAATGAGGACTTTTATATTGCTCTTTGTGTCGTACATTCAGTAGCTCCCGGTCGCCTGCAGAGGCAAAGGGCCAAGATAACCTGAAGTCCAACTGCTTAAGATACCTTTTTAATTGGCTTGCTATCCCGCGAGTGTTCTCCATTTCTTCAAATTATCGAATGTGCCCCAGTTTACACCGTCAATTGTTTCCTTTAATTCTTTTTAGTATAAACTCATATGGAAAGTTTTTGCACAAACTTACAAAAAATTGACGTTGTGTTATTTTAGCAGCTTTAAAAATTATTGCTCAGTTTGACTAGTCGAGTGGGTTGTCATTCGCTATAGTTGTATTCTTGTTAACCAGCTGTTCCCAATCATGGATTTCGCATTTAATTTGTTGATCATCATCGCCGATCAATTCATGCTCTTTATCATCAACATGCTTGTAGCCAGGAATGCGGGTCCGGCTTTATTCGGCGACTTTACTGTTGCGACGAATGCATTGTTGCTTATCGCGACAGTAATTACCTTTGGCATTGATTCCATCATAGCCTATTATGTACCAAAATTTTACGTTAAAAAACAATACCACGATATTGTTGCCCTAACCGTTTCCGTCAAAAACTTTTTGACTCCTATCTATAGAACGTTGTTTTTAGGCGGCATTCTGCTAAGCCTTGGAATAATTGGATTAAGTTTTTCCTTAGAACACCTTAAATTCTTTGAAATTGGCCATCCACTGGCTCTTTTTCTCTGGGGAGCAGTGGCCATTTCGCTATACAGCATCTATTTGCAATTTTTAAGGGCAGTGGATTACATGCGCACTGCCGTCATCATGAGTTTAGTGCAGACAATTTTTTATTTTCTGGGCGGCTTGGTTACTTATTTTTATCTTTACCCTCTCATTTTTCATGATGATCCAAATTATTTTCCGCACATCATGATCATGGCTTTTTTACTTAGCTATATGCTTTTTCTTATGGTCATGGTGGTCCTGCAGCGCAGCACGAAATTGCAGATATTTCTGAATTTAAAAGGCAAAACTGCAATGCCTATTGAGGTTTGGAGAGTGAAAATTTATGGATACACCATACAGAATCTCAATAAATATATTTTTACTGCCATTCCTCTTTTAGTGATTGAGTGGCTTGGCCATAATGACCATGAAGTGGGGCTGTTTTCAGCTGTGGTATCCATCATTTCTCTGGGATTCATTGCCATTAGCCCAATCGGTATTTTGATAGGGCCGGATATTTCTGCTTCCTTTGCCCATGGACGAGAAGTTTTATTGAAAACCATGCGAAAATATTTGGCAATTTGCGCCGCCATTGCCTGTATCATTGCATTAATTCTTGGTTTGTTTGCCGAGGAAATTTTAAAGTTGTATCAATCCAGTTTCCTTGATGCTCTTCCTTATACCTATATTTGTTTGATTAATATTTTTACCTATGCGATATCAATGCCGTTGTCAAAGATGATTCAGTATTCAAAGGAAGGAAGCAGGATAGGGGCTCGGTTAGCGATTTCTCTGTTGCTGTTGCAATTTATGGCTTGTGCCTTACTCATCCCTACATTGGAATTGAAGGGGGCCATTATTTGTTATATTGGTATAAATATAATTTACAATATTTGCATGATAGCTATTGCCGTTGGCATTTACAGGTATGATAGTTTTGCCAAGGATTTTTAACAGCACCGCGGCAAATGTGAATTTAAGTGCTTAGGGGATGCCATCATCACTGAGCAAAGTGGCTGCTTATCTCAGCTGGCTGTCTTGTTAGGCTTGTTGAGCCAGCAATTCCCTCGCATGAGAGCGAGTTTGTTCTGTAATGGTTAAGCCACCCAGCATACGGGCAATCTCATTCACCTTCTCATGTTCATCCAGGGCGATGATGCGGGAATAAGTGTGCTGGTTGTCACTGTGCTTCTCAACAACAAAATGATGATGGGCGCAAGATGCCACTTGCGGTTGATGAGTGACGCAGAACACTTGTAGGCGCTCACCCAACTTCCGAAGCAATTGGCCAACCAATGCCGCTGTTGGACCACCGATACCCACATCCACTTCGTCAAACAATAAAGTGGGTGTTGAGCCTCGTTGCGCAGTAATCATTTGAATGGCAAGGCTAATTCTTGAAAGCTCTCCTCCGGAAGCGATTTTTGCCAAACTGTCCGGTGACTGGCCCGGGTTGGTGCAGACTTTGTATTCAACCCTATCCAGTCCATGGGCTTGCATCTTATCCAAAGGAGTAATATCAATGCTGACTTGGCCCTTTGGCATGCCAAGTTGTTGGATAATGGATGTTATGTCTGCGGACAATTTCTTCGCATGCAGTTGCCTTGATTCTCTGAGTTTATGAGCACTTGCTTCAAATTGCTTAAGCTGAGCTTGATAATCGCGTTGCAGTTGTGCAATTTTATGTTCAGCATTATTAATTTGTTGCAATTCGTCTTTAAGCACCACCACATGTTGTGGTAGAAAATTTGCATCCACATGATATTTGCGTCCCAGCTGATGCAAAACACTCATGCGTTCTTCCACTTCTTGCAATCGCTCAGGATCCAGTTGTATTTGCTCGGAGAACTGCTTAATTTCATCAAGCACTTCTTCGCACTGAATTATGGCATTGTTGATGAGTTCCTGACTGTTTTTTACATGGCTTTGTTCCTGAGGTAACGTTTGCAGTATTTGCAAAATCTGATTTAATGCCTGACCAATGTTAAACGCATCATCGTCATTAAGCAGTTGATGAATTTGCTGCGCGGCCTGCAAATAATCCTGTGCGTGGTGCAGCAATTGGTGTTCTTCATGCAGCAATTGCATTTCATTGGCTTGAATATTAGCAGCTTGCAACTCTTCAATTTGAAATTGCAACAGCTCAATCTTGTGATTGGCTTCTCCTTGGCTGGTTAAAAAATCCAATTCCTGCTTAATTTTTTGACATGATTTATGCAATCCTTGCACTTGCGCCAGTAAATCGAAATGGCCAGCATAACGGTCGAGCTGCTCTCGGTGAGTACTGTGTTGCATGAGGGTCTGATGTTCATGTTGGCCATGAATATGAACCAGCATTTCGCTCAATTCCTTCACTTTTTGCAAAGGAAATGGATGGCCATTAATGTAGGATTTAGAACGTCCTTCGACATAAAGAACTCGTCTTAAAATAACCGTTTCTTCTTCACAGTCTAAATCATTCGCCTGCAACCAACGAAATGGTTCTGAGTCTTTTTCTATTTGAAAACTGGCACTGATGTCGCATTTTTCCTCGCCGGGCCTTATGACTGAAACATCAGCGCGTCCACCTAAAGCCAAGAGTAAGGCATCGATCATGATGGATTTTCCAGCTCCGGTTTCACCAGTAAAAGCCGTCATTCCAGAAGAGAAATCAAGTTCTAACTCTTTAACGATGGCAAAATGTTCTATGCGAAGGGTCGTTAGCATGCTCTATCCTTGATGTCTGGATTCCCAGCCTAATTTAAGGCGTAATGTATCATAATAATGATAATCAAGAGGATGCAATAGACGAAGTTGTTGCGTGTTTTTTTCAATAGAAACCAACTGGCCTGGTTTAACCAGTCGAGACTCATGCCCATCGCAGCTGATGCGCAAATCACTTTCGTTCCGGGCGCTGATTTTTAAATCAATTTTGACTTCACCATCGACCACAAAAGGGCGTGAGTTCAGGCTGTGAGAAAACATGGGTACTAAAACGATGGCGTTTAATTGTGGGTGCATAATGGGCCCGCCTGCTGATAAAGCGTAAGCTGTGGAACCGGTAGGTGTGGCAAGGATCATCCCATCCGAGCGATAACGGCTAACAAAGCGTTGATTAATGAATACATCAAATTCAATCAGATGGGTTTCATTACCACGGCCTAAGACCACATCATTAAGGGCATCTCCTTCGAAATAAATGGTCTCGCCATCGTGAATGCAGGTGTGAAGTAGAAAACGATGCTCCTCTTCGTACTTACCTGATAAAACGGCTGAAAGTTGCTCCTCAATGTTATCGGGTGAAATATCGGTTAAAAAACCCAGTCGTCCACGGTTGATGCCAATGACCGGTACATTAACTTTAATGGCCATGCGGGCAGCCGATAACAAGCTGCCGTCGCCACCCACAACAACAATTAAATCCTGTTTTTTTCCCATTAAACGGCGTTCAAGAGTGGGTAGATTGACGTCGAAATAGGTGGCGGTATCTACGTCGAGATAGGTATCCACTTGTGCGCGATGCAAAAAGTCAACCAGGCGATGTAAGCTTTCGTTTACCCCTTGGTTGGCTCGATGTTGGCGGGCATAAAGGATTACGCGTTTAAATTTTTGTTTCATGATGTGAAGTAGTTAAGACCCCGAGCAATTATTATTGTATAACATATCGGTTAACTATTTTGAGCAAGAGTATGATCTTGCTCAAATGAGCCCCTATTTATTCTTCGCTACTTCTTGATGCACGTTTACGTTCATTTTCTTTGAGTGCTTTTTTGCGCAAGCGAATGGATTGTGGAGTCACTTCAACGAGCTCGTCATCATCAATGAACTCCAGTGCTTGCTCCAAGGATAACTTAATTGCCGGCGTCAACAAGATGTTCTCGTCACTTCCTGACGCTCGAATGTTCGTTAATTGTTTTTCCTTAGTCACATTAACCACTAAATCGTTATCGCGTGAGTGAATACCGACAATCATTCCCTCATAACACTGGGTTTGCGGTTCAATGAACAATCGGCCACGTTCCTGCAAGTTAAACAAGGCAAACGCTCTGGCAGCTCCCTGGCAATTGGCAATCAGAACGCCGTTATTGCGTTTGCCAATTCGTCCACGAACGGCTGGGCCATAATGATCATAGACATGATACATTAACCCGGTTCCGGACGTGCTGGATAGAAATTCAGTATGAAAGCCAATCAAGCCTCGCGTAGGGATAACGTAATCGAGGCGAACACGACCTTTGCCATCGGGAAGCATATTTTGCAGCTCGCCACGACGCTCGCCCAACTTTTCCATAATAGTGCCCTGGTGGGTTTCCTCAACATCAACGGTAAGGCGTTCGTAGGGTTCCTGCTGCTCGCCCTCCTCTTCACGCAGAATCACTTCAGGTTTGCAGATGGCCAATTCATAGCCTTCACGTCGCATGTTTTCAATTAGAATGGATAAATGCAACTCACCACGACCGGAAACACGGAATTTATCGGGATCTTCTGTATCTTCAACACGAAGAGCGACATTATGCAACAATTCGGTTTGTAAGCGCTCCCTTACTTTGCGACTGGTCACAAACTTTCCTTCTTGTCCGGCAAAGGGGGAATCATTGATTTGAAAAATCATGCTGATGGTTGGTTCATCCACCATCAGAGCTGGCAAAGCTTCAACGTGGTTGGGGTCGCATAGGGTATCTGAAATATTAAGCTGCTCGATGCCGGTAATGGCAATGATATCTCCTGCTCGAGCCTCTTCAACTTCAACGCGCTCAAGCCCTTTAAAGCCAAGTAACTGCAACAAACGACCGCTGCGTACCTCGCCTTCTTTGTCGATGATTTTGACCGCAGATTTTGCCTTGATTTGACCACGGGTGATTCGGCCAATGCCTATGGTGCCGACGTAGGATGAATAATCCAAAGAGCTGATTTGCATTTGGAAAGGTCCTTCTTCATCCACATCAGGAGGTGCCACTTTTTCGATGATGGTCTGCAATAAGGGTGACATGTCATCAGAATGGTCATTCAAATCAAGTTTGGCATAACCATTGAGCGCGGAGGCATAAACGACTGGAAAATCAAGCTGCTCA
Organism: Legionella jordanis; assembly: GCF_900637635.1. Classification (NCBI taxonomy): domain Bacteria; kingdom Pseudomonadati; phylum Pseudomonadota; class Gammaproteobacteria; order Legionellales; family Legionellaceae; genus Legionella; species Legionella jordanis. The sequence goes on along the minus strand of NZ_LR134383.1, from coordinate 2,918,342 downwards.
TCCGTTGCACCAAGATTATCAAATAAGTCAAATACCTGATCCATCACCCAATGGGGGCGAGCTCCAGGTCGGTCAATTTTGTTAATAACCACGATGGGTTTTAATCCTCTGGCAAATGCTTTTTGTGTTACAAAGCGGGTTTGTGGCATTGGGCCATCGACCGCATCAACCAAAAGCAAAACGCTGTCTACCATGGTTAATATTCGCTCAACTTCCCCGCCAAAATCAGCATGCCCCGGGGTGTCGACAATATTGATTTGATAGCCTTGCCAGTTTACGCAAGTATTCTTGGCCAGAATGGTAATGCCTCGTTCCTTTTCCAATGCATTAGAGTCCATTACGCGTTCAACTTTCGGGCCACGCTCACTTAGGGTGCCTGTCTGCTGCAACAATTTATCAACTAATGTGGTTTTACCATGATCGACGTGGGCGATAATGGCAATATTGCGAATTTTTTCAATCATAACGAACCTATTTGGAATTACGAAGAGCTAGCCATCTAGACCAAAGACATAAAATATTGGCACTGCCGTGATGCATCCTTTGCGGGAGGTCAATGCACAATTTTTCATAACTAATCCTGACTACTGCTTTTACGACGACTAATTAGAGTACATGTGTTCATGGATTCGTCATTATACTCGGAATAATGACGAATTCCTATTCGACTTTAGCTAAACTGAAATTCTTAGACCTATTTATCTGCTTACATGCCAACCGCGCAGCCTTTTACACTATCCCCGTAGAGCTCGAGGAAAGAAATGGTCGTGCAATTTCTCTCCCTGTTATTAATATAGCTTTCTTTGGGCTCAAATATTTCAGTGATGTTTTCAACGTACTTGTATAATGAAAAAATCAGCAGACCAGCACAAATGGCTGTACCGGCAATACCAAATGGATCGGCAACGATGCTCGCCGCGAAAACCGCAGTGCCTATAAGCGCAACAGTTGCCACCCCAAGCCAAAAAACGGCAGCAAGTGCATTGGCAATTCGTTCTAAAACCTCATAGGCAACCAAAGTGGAGTTATTATTTTTAAGATCTTTGATGAAGTGTTGAGTATTGCATTCGCGATTATTGGCTAGGCCATTTAAGGCCGTGAACAGTTCTTCGTATTCAGCGAGCAGTTGATGCTTGCGCAATGAACTGTTGGTGTTCATCAGGCAATAACGATATTTGTCTACCACGTGAGCCATTTCTTTGGCCGCATCAGTCAGTGCAGTTGCCAGTTCTGCTTTTTCCTGTTGACTGGCTAATAAGGCCCCGTTTTCCAGGATATGTTTTAATTTCTCAAATTCTTTCGTTTGGGTATCAAATTTTTCGGCAAAATTATTCATGAAGAAAAGGGCCATAGTTATCTCCTTATATTAGTTATATCAATGCATGGCGAGTGGTAGGCACATTAACAAGGTCATTACATAAAAGACGGTCTTTTTTAGAGACTGCCGACCTTTGATTACAATGGCCATCAGCGTCAATGCAATAATTCCTGGATAGGTGAGTTCAAGGATTGGAGCCAAGAAAGCAGCAATGCCCTTAAAGTCCATTAGGGACATGATAAAAGATAAGCCAGTGGTAAACAATAAGACAATTGAGAATTTATTATCCTGTAGTTTTAGCATTGAACAGAGGTAACGTGCATACAAATTATTGAGGGCCACAGCAGTGGTTAAACAAGATAAAAACATCGCAACTCCCATAAACAGTGTTGCAAATTCCCCTAATGCTTCTTTCGCAATGGAGGGCAACATCAGTTCTGGGGCACGATTCGCGATTAGAAAAGCATAATGAGAGCCTAAAAAGACAAAACCCAAATAAATCAGCGACAACAGCAAAGCTCCCAAAAGACTGGATTTGACGGCAAAAATCAACACCTCACGGGGTTGGGCCTGGGGTAGGGCTTGCTGGATTTGTGTAAAAATAAGGGCAGAAAAAAAGAATGCAGCAAACAAATCCATAGTTTGGTATCCAGTCCTAAACCCATAGCCAAAAGCACTGGCACTGGATGCATGGCTCATGTTTCCAGGCGCTTTAAAAGCCGCAATGGAGATTAAGACAATGAGTGTTATGAGCAGAATGGGGCTCATCCATTTGCCAAGGATTTTAATCATCACCTTATCGTTTAAGCAGAAAATGAAAGTTAAGGTGCAAAAAAGAATGCTGAAGCAAGCCAAATTAATATTGGGCATCAAATAAAGAAAACTGCCATAAGCAACGGTAATGCAGCGAGGTACTACTCCAAAAGAGCCTAGTAAAGACAACATGAAAAGAGGCAGGAGCACGGCGGCAATTTTTCCTGCTTCCCCAAAAAAAGCCTGATAATTGCCTTGATAGAGCTTAATAACAAATAATCCCGTTAGAGGGAGAAATATTCCAGTTAAAAGCAAGCCAAAAAAGGCAACCATCCAGCTGTCGCCTGCTGCCTGGCCAATTTGCAGTGGGAAAACCAAATTGCCAGAACCGAAAAACATGGCAAAAATGGCGAAGCCATAGATGAATATTGATTTGTATTGTCGCATAATCTTTCCTGCTAAATGCTGTTGTGTAATGTGGCTGATGTAGGGGAGGGGAGTTAGATGGCCGCGGGGGCCACATTGATGACTAGAATCACCACGGGGGAAAACGCTGAACGTGCAAAACCATAGTCAGCAGGAGCTAATGAAATAACACAATTGTGATTGGATTTATCTTTCATTAATTTTGAATATTTCTCTTACAGACAAGTTTTCTTTTATACACAGTCGCTGCGCAATTTGCAAGCATTTTATTATTAATGCTCCTTTCCGATGTTCGTCAGCCAGACAATAAAGAATGGGATAAATGCTCAGGATAACAGGCCAATAAGCAAACAAAAAAACACAAATTTTGTTGCAGCTGTGATATAATTGCGCAGTTTAGCCGCAAGAGTATTAGCTATGTTGAAATTTTTTGGTTTAGGTAAAGAGAAGAAGAAAGAAAAAACGAGAACATTGGTTGCTAGCGCCAGTAGCCCTGAAACTAAGTTGGCCATTTCTGACGAAGGGGGTAGCAAGGGTTTTAAACGCACCAAGAGCACATCGTCGCTAGCGAAAATTTCCCAAAATAAGAATGAAAATAAAGGGTTTCGCAAGGGCATTTTCTTTAAAAGCCAGAATTTAAGTTCCTCTGCCCAGGAAAGCAATAGTCCTTCTGAAGCCATTGATAATTTTATTAACAAGCTTAAACAATGTCGAGGCTCAGCAAATCAACCAGGTTATTTTGCTGCTCTTGAGCAGAATGAGTATACCTTGCTGCAAACAGTGGCTCATGATGGTTTTTTTGATGAGATTATTCACTTTCTTGAGCAATTTCACCAGTATCGTCAAAAGCAAATCAGTGGTATGACCTTGTATTCACTTTTGGAACCGCTGAACTTGAATGATGATGAGGACAAAAAAAGCCTGGATGCGCTCTACAGTGCAGACATGAAAGACAATAAGGGCTTATTAGATGGGGAAGAAGCAAGGATTCATTTTGGCAAAATAGAAGAATCCATGTTTGATATGCTTTCTTACAATTTGAGAATAAAACGCGATTCGATTCTCAAAGCAATGCACCAGCACAATGTCTCAATGTGCAGCCTCTAGTCATTCGCAAAGAATTATTTATTAATAATTTGAATTGCATCATCGCGATCGGCTGCCAGGATTTCATTCAAATAACGATGTAAGATGGCAGCTTCAGTCGCCAAGCCTATAAGATAAGCTTTAGAATTGAGAATGGCTACATCTGATGGTGAGCCGGCGCCAAGCTTTTCTATGTATTTAATCAAGGGCTCATTGATCTGTACGCAAAAATCAGGTTTCCTGACAAGATTACACAGGGCCAGAGGGGCTTTGCTTGCAGCGGCTTGTGCCAACTCTGCGCAATGGATTAAACCGATAAACCGCCCATTCATTTCCTCCACGGCAAGGACATGCATGTCGGTATCAGATGTTTTTTGCAAGGCCTCTTCAATCGGGCTGTCGATGTGAACTCTTGGGGGATTATTCAGCGGTACTTCAAGAAAGGTCAGGCTTCGCAAACGTCCTATGTCTCGTGGGCCAAACAAATCATTGCCACGGATGTGAAAGCGCCAGGTCGAAAACGAATAGCCAAACCAATAACGGGTTAAGTGACTGGCAATGATAACGGTAATGGCGGTAGTAACCACTCCTGTTTGTAGGCCTGCAGTCTCAACCATTAACAAGACAATACCAATGGGTGTGCCAATGATGGATGTGGCTACAGCTGCCATCCCGGCAACTATGGCCAAATCCCGCGGAATATCCGTGCCATACAAAGGAACGATCAAAATGGTGTATATGATGTATCCTAAAGCCGCTCCTAGAAACAATGAGGCCGAAAATAATCCTCCTCTGAAGCCTGAACCCACGCAAGCTATGGAGGCCATGATTTTTCCACAAAGGATTATCAAAATGGCAGAAAATAAATGGTTGCCTGCTAAAATCTCATTGATGCTATGATGGCCTGGTCCCATGACATCGGGTAATTTTAAAGAGAGGAGGCCAAGAATTAATCCCCCCAACAGAGGCCTAAATTGCTGTGGTACGCGAAAATAAATGAGGCCTTTTTCAAAGGCTGTTGTCCCCCGCATGACAGCAATACCAATGACAGTGGCAGTGATTCCCATAGCAATGGCCAATGGAAAATGCCAAAAAGCAGGGGGCCCTATGTCTTTTGCGAAAAAAATGGGTTCATATCCAATCAGCAAATAAATCATATGGCTACTCAAAGCGCTGGCAAGTAAGGTTGGCAATAGAGCTCGCATGGCATAGCCACCTACAACCAGTTCAAGGGCATAGAAAGTTCCAGCGAGAGGGGCGCCAAAAATTGCGGCAATACCCGCTCCCGTGCCGCAAGAAACCAAAATTCTTAATTCTCGTCGCTCTAGCTTTAAGCGTTGTCCAAGGAAACTGAGAAAGCCCGCTCCTAACTGAGTCATGGCTGCTTCAAAACCAACGGAGCCGCCAATGGTAATGGAAACGATTGAAAGCCCAACCAAGATCAAGCTGTCGCCTAGAGACATTTTTCCTCCCTCTAGGGCATTTGCTTCGACGGGGTCAATAATGGCTAAGCGCTTAAATTTTGCAGCCAGTTTCAAGAGGAAACCAAGAAACAATGCTCCTAGCAGGGTCACCAATAAAATACGCCAGGCTGGCACACCGGCTGAGCTGTCTAAATTAACGTCCTTACCAAATAGGAGAAGCTGCATTAGCCCAACCCCTACGCGAATGCAGGCCACCGCAGTTCCAATAATTAATCCACCCACGGCAGCCAGGGCGAGAATTTTGGTGTTTTCAAACGGGGGGTGGGCTTCAGTCCTGTTGTTTAGTGACGCAATAGGCATCCTGGGCTTTTTGTTGAACCATTTTCATTGAATATACTGAAAATATTTGGAAAAGTAATCCAAGTCTTGGTTATTGGCAGTAATCTTCTGGTTATTTATTTTGGCTTAATGAACCGTGGGCGTTCACAGTTAAACTCCTTTTGCGTTAAAATAATACTAAATTTCCATTTTGCTAAACACATGAAACGTTCCATTTTCAAACCCAAGAAGCGTTCACTTACTGTACAAGAATACCTGAGGGAAACCTTAATTGATGCGAAACGGATTCAGGAATCCAAACGAGGGCAACAACGCTATAGTGGTGCACAATTTGAATTGGCTCTCTATTGCTTCTGTGATTTTACAAGGCTTAAGCAGGAAATGGATTCGGATCTTGTTGTTGATTTTGCAAGCGACATGATTAAGGAGGATTGGGGAGCTGGTTTTGACTGGCTGGATTTATCGGTGAGCCATCATGATCAAGAGGCAATCCATTATTTCAAGCAAAAAATAGCAGAGGATGCTATTTTCTTAAAAGCTTATCATCAATATAAGACAACAATACGTCCTGATTGTGTTTTGGAAGCTTATGAAGCCAAAGCGGCCTTACAGCATGGCTAGTATTTAATGAGGGTAATGGATTATATTATGGAAAGAAACAGTATTCTCGCCTGTGTTTCTGTAACCATGAGGCTGGTGAGCATCAAAGCGTATGCCCTCGCCGCATTCTAAAGCTTGCCAGCTGCCATTAACTAATACGTCCATTTTTCCCTGGGTCACAATGATGTGCTCAATTACGCCCTGCTCATGTGGGCTAGAAAGCTGTTCGCAACCTGGAAGCAATTCGATTACAAACAATTCAAACCGCAATTGTTCATCAAAGGGGAACAGCGCTTTGATGCAAATTTTTTCTCTGGCAGACTCGTTTTCATTGCCATGACGGTAGATAAGGCTTTGATTTAGTTTGTTTGATTCTTCAAGAAAGGAAGAAAATGACACGCGAAATCCGGTCGCAATTTTCCAAAGAGTGGCGACGGTTGGACTGGATTCCTGGCGTTCAATCTGGCCTAGCATGGCTTTACTGACGCCTGTTTCCCTGGCTGTTCGCTCAAGGCTCCAGCCGTGTCGCTGGCGTAGTGTTTTCAAATACTGCGCAATATGTGTTGATATACTTTTCATCATTAATTTCAACCAGAGGTTTGAGCGTTATAACGCACGATGGTATACTGGCTGTTATAACGCATGAAGCTTAGCAAACATTGCGGAAATTTACGAATGGATGAACGGCATGATTAAGACTTCTCCTCTTTCAAATCTGGTTGCTGGTTTTGTAGCAGTGATGGTTGGCTTTACCAGTACGGCTGTTTTGGTGTTTCAAGCGGCTGCGGCGGTAGGGGCAAATTCCGCTGAGGTCAGTTCTTGGTTGCTGGCTTTAGGCATTGGCATGGGTGTAAGCTGCATTGGTTTATCCTGGTACTACCGTGCTCCTATTCTAATAGCTTGGTCAACGCCTGGAGCTGCTTTGCTGGCTGGCAGTTTAAATGGCTTTTCCCTGGCAGAGGCAACAGGAGCGTTTATCTTTTCCGCTATACTCATCACTCTGTCTGGATTGACTGGCTGGTTTGAGAAAGCAATGGACCATATCCCAAAGGCCCTTACTTCGGCTATGTTGGCTGGTATTTTATTGCATTTTGGCCTTGATGTTTTTGTGGCAATGCAAAAACAGTCCTTATTGATTGGTTTGATGCTGGTCGTCTATTTGCTAGGTAAACGCTTTTTTCCCAGATATGTGATCTTAAGTTTGTTGGTGATAGGAGGGATTGTTGCCAAATTGCAAGGTTTATTTCAATTTAACGACTTTCATGTTGTTCTATCAAAGCCAATTTTTACTGCTCCGGTTTTTACCGGGTCTGCGCTGATGAGTTTAGGAGTTCCCTTATTTATTGTAACCATGGCCTCCCAAAACTTGCCAGGAGTTGCAACCCTGCATGCCTCGGGTTATAAGCCTCCAATTTCTCCTTTAATCACCTGGACCGGTCTTTTGACGATGTTATTAGCGCCCTGGGGTGCCTATGCTTTGAACCTGGCGGCAATTACAGCGGCCATATGCATGGGCGATGAGGCTCATCCGAATCCCGCAAAGCGATACCGTGCAGCAATGTATGCTGGCTTGTTTTACCTCATCACGGGGTTTTTCGGGGCAACGGTGGTGGTGCTGTTCACCGCTTTTCCTAAAGAATTGATTTTGGCGGTGGCGGGTTTGGCCTTGCTTAGCCCTATAGCTAACAGCTTGAAAGCCGCCATAGAAGATGAAGCCCAACGGGAAGCTGCATTGATTACTTTTTTACTCTCTGCCTCCGGAATTTCCTTATTCGGCATCGGGGCAGCTTTTTGGGGTTTAATCTCCGGTATACTATCCTTAATGTTATTAAATAGTCGGAAATCTCGTCTTGAAAGGGCTTAGTTGGTCTGGACAAACGATTAAATATTTTGCTTTAGACCCCAAAAAATCGCCAACTTACTTCAACTTGCATCGCCATTTGCAAGCACTGGGTTGGCTCCCCTGTACTTTTAATTGGCAGGCGAGTTTTAGTGAGCGCAATTTTGAATTCAACACAGCCGCTTCCCAATGCCTGGAGTATAAACATTTATTGGCGCAACTTCTTAAAAAATATAATCTACCATTTAGTCCAGTTACTTACTGCATTGATGATGGAAACTGGCCCAATATCCTGGCTCAAATTGCCGAAGAGCATTACCGCTGTGAGTATGGTTATCAGGATGAAAAAGCCAATTTGACCTGGATTCTTAAACCCTCACTGCTTAACAATGGCCAGCAAATAAAAATATTTACGCGTTTAAGTCAGCTCGAACGGCATTTTTTGAGCGCCGATAGACTTGGTGGCGAACATGTTTTGCAGGAGTATGTGGCTAAACCACATTTGTTAAGGCCTCCTCAGGGACATAAATACAGCATACGGATGTTTGTTGTTTTA